>NZ_JAMYPB010000031.1:0-70397 GCF_040320135.1 Mesorhizobium sp. M0772
CGGCCCGCCCGGCGGGGGGGGCGCGGGGCGCGGGGGGCGCCCCCGCCGGCGCGTCCGCCCGCCCCCACCCCCCGCCGGGCGCCGGGCCCCCCCGCCCCCCCCCTGCTCCTGACAACCAGGCGCCGATCAATAGGCGCTGATCCCGGTGCCCTTGTAGACCTTGTCGAACTCGGCCTTGACCTTCTCGTTCTGGTAGGACGCGACCAGCGTCTTTACCCAGCCCTCGTTCTCGTTGCCGGATTTCACGGCGATGAAGTTGCGGTAGGGGTTGTCAGCCACCGGCTCCTGGGCGATGCGGTTATCCGGGCCGAGGCCGCTCTTCAGCGCCCAGTCGGTGTTGACGACGGCCGCATCGAGATCCTCGACCGAGCGCCCGACAATGCCGGCATCGAGTTCCTTGATGACGACCTTCTTCGGGTTCTCGGCAATGTCGGCGGTAGTCGCCAGGATGCCGGTGCCGTCCTTCAGCTTGATCACGCCTTCGTTCTGCAGAACGCGCAGCGCGCGGCCCTCATTGGAGGGGTCGTTGGGCAGGCCGATGACGGCGCCTTCGGGCAGAGCGGCGACCTTGGTGTATTTCTTGGAGTAGAGGCCGATCGGCCAGACGCCGGTGTAGCCGACGCGCACGATGTGGTACCCTTGAGTCTTGATCTGGTTATCGAGATAGGGCTGGTGCTGGAAGGCGTTGGCGTCGATCTCGCCGCGCTCGAGCGCCTCGTTGGGCTGGGTGTAGTCGTTGAACACCACGGTCTCGACGGTCAGGCCTTTTTCGGCGGCCTGGGCGACGACGACGCGCCAGACATCCTCATCCTCGCCGCTGATGATGCCGACCTTGATAGACTTCTTGTCCTCGGCGAAGGACGGCGTCGGCTGAGCCAGACCGGCAAGCGTGACGGCCGAGGCAAAAAGTGCCGCAAGGGCAGCTCGCCGGCTGATGGCTGAAAAAAGAAGAGAGCTGGAAGCGTTTCCGCGTTCGGACATTGTCGATCCCTCGTAATCCTGAAGTCATTGCGGCGAGGTGGAATACCAAGCCTTGACGACATCATCGGCAATGCTGCTTGCCGGATCAAAGAACCGCATTTCTTCTCAAACACGAAGCCGGGAATATTCTCTCAAAGATTTCGCAATTGCGAGAACGGTCACGCCGGACCGGTCAGAATGTCTCGACAAAGGGCCGCAGCTCGACCTCGAAGCTCCAGGCGCTGCGATGCTGGCGATGGGTCGCGAGATAGGTCTGCGCGATCGCATCGGGCGACAGCTGGCTGTCCGGTCGCTCGGGCTTCGTCCCGACCGGCTCGATCTGGCCGTCGATAATGAAATGGGCGACATGGATGTTCTTCGGGAAGAGTTCGCGCGCCATCGACTGAGCCAGACCGCGCAGGCCGAATTTCGGCATGGCAAAGCCGGCGGAGTTGGGAAAGCCCTTGATGCTGGCGGAGGCGCCGGTGAAAAGAATCGAACCGGAGCCGCGCGCAAGCAGCCGCCGCGCCGCCTGCTGGCCGACCAGGAAGCCGCCATAGGCGCCGACAAGCAAGGCTTGTTTGACCGCATCGGGATCGACCTCGGCGATCGGGCCGCGCGTGCGGCCGCTGGCATTGAAGACCGCAAGGGCCAGCGGGCCTTGCTTGTCGGCGGCGTCAAACAGGCCGGCGACGGAGGCTGGATCGGCGACGTCGGTTTCGACGGCCAGCGCGCCGGTTTCCCCGACCAGCGCCGCGAGTTTGGCCGTGTTGCGGGCGGCCAGCACCACGCGGAAGCCTTCCTTGGTGAGAAGACGGGCCAGCGAGCCGCTCAGGCCTGCGCCCGCGCCGGCGATCACTGCGACTTCGGATGCCATGTCGTTTCTCCTTGGCGATGACGTGTTCGTCTCATAGCTGGCGTCTTGAGCGGCGAGACGCAAGAACGGCGTTGCTCGATTTTCGCTGTTCGGTGAAAAACTCTGCCGGCAGGTTCGGAGCAATCGACCGCGGCCAGGGTCTTGCCTGGCGAGACAATCCGTCCGACAGGTGATTGCGTTGGAATCGCAAACGGTGTCGCAAGGGAGTCGACCGTGGAACCAATCTGGGCCGTCGGCCTGATGACCGGCACCGTGCTTGACGGCAATATCGACGTGGCGCTGATCAAGACCGATGGCGAGCGGATCGCCGATTTCGGCACCTATACGCTGGCCCCCTACCCCGCAGCGATCCGTGCCTTGCTGGAGGAGACGCTGCGTCAGGCCCGGGTGTGGAATTTCGACGGGCCGGAGCCGGCGATCTTTGCCGAAGCCGAGGAGGCGCTGACGCGGGCGCAGTCGGCGGCGGTGAAGGACCTTGTCGAAAGCTACGGCCTAACCATGGGCGATATCGGCGTGGTCGGTTTTCACGGCCAAACCGTGCTGCATCGTGCCCCGCAACCCGGGCGGCGCGGCGATACGCGCCAGTTGGGCGATGGCGCGCTGATGCATTCCATTTTGGGCGCCAAGGTCGCCTATGATTTCCGCTCGGACGATGTGCGCGCTGGCGGCCAGGGCGCACCACTGGCGGCTGCCTACCACGCGGCGCTTTTGAGGGAAGCCGACGCCAGCGGAGACACCGCTGTGCTCAATCTCGGCGGTGTCGGCAACGTCACTTGGTGGGACGGCAAGGACAACATCGTCGCCTTCGACACTGGCCCGGCCAACGCGCCGCTCAACGATTTCATCAAGGCAAACGGCCTCGGCGAGATGGACCGCGACGGCGCACTGGGCGCGGCCGGCACCGTCGATGAAGTGCGGCTGGCCAAATTGCTGCAGCATCCGTATCTGACCAAGCCCTATCCGAAATCGCTCGACCGTTTCGACTTCGGCGCCGCCATGGCCGACGGCCTCAGCGCAGAGGATGGGGCGGCGACGCTGACGGCTTTCACCGTTTCGGCCGTCGGCAAGGCGCTCGATTTGTTGCCGCGCCGGCCGAAGCGGCTGGCGGTCAGCGGCGGTGGCCGCCGCAACCCGACGATGATGGCGATGCTGGCAAGCCGTGCCGGCGTCGAGGTGGTGCAGGCCGAGACACTGGGCTGGAAAGGCGATGCGGTGGAGGCCGAATGCTTTGCCTTCCTTGCCGTGCGCGTGCTGCGCGGCCTGCCGATCAGCTTTCCCAGCACCACCGGCGTGCCGCGGCCGATGCAAGGCGGGCGGCTGGCAGGTTAGAGCTTCTTCTGCAGGAAGATGCGGCTGCGGCCGATGGGAAAGTCAGGCAGCTCGCCGAAACGCCGGTAGCCTTGCCGCTCATAGACTTTGGCCGCTGTCGGATTGAACGTGTCGATCCAGGCGTTCTGGCAGCCCCGGGCGACTGCTTCGCGCTCGGCAGCGTCCAGCATGTCGCCGGCCATATGCTGGCCGCGCAGGCGTTCGTCGACCCACAGCCATTGCACATAGAGCCAGCCCCAGGCGGTGTATCCCGAAATGCCGGCGACGACAGCGCCGTGCTCGTCACGAACGAAGACCGCGATCGGCTTGCGGCCGGAGGGGCCGACATCGCCGTCATTGAACGCCGTCAGCCGCTCGGCCAGGAAGGCGAGGTCGTCTGACGAGGGGTCGGCAGTGGTTTCAAGCGTCGTCTTCATCCGGGCGGGGCTCGCATGGCAAGCCAAGCTCTAGCGAAGGACGGGATGAGGAAGCAACCTTTACGGCTTGATGGGCGGAGGCGACCGCCATGACCCCGCTGCTGCCGCAACCAGCATCAGCACGGCGGCGACGATCGCGCAGATGGCAAAGCCGAACGATGAATAAAGCGGCCCGAAGCTGGTGGTGCCGATGAAGACGGCGAGGTAGGTGACCGAGCTGTTCAGGCCCATGATGGTGCCACGGCGCGACGGATCGAGCGCGGTAAGGCGCATCACCAGCACGTTCAGGCCGAAATGATTGGCAAGGCCCCATATGGCGATCATAGCCAGGATCAGCACGAAATTGCTGCTTGCGAGCGCGATGGCGACATAGACGACGGCGACCAGCAGATAGGCGAAAGGCATGACGCGCCGCGCGCCGATGCGGTCGATGACGCCGTCGAGGAAGGCCGCGGCGCCGAAGCCGGCGCCATAGGCGAGCGCGGCCAGCGCATTGGCGCTGACGGGCTCGCCCAGATCCTGGTGCAGATGATCGCCGAGATAGCCGTAGACGCCGTAAAAAGCGGTCATGAAGGCGGTGCAGGCGATGAGCAGCGGCACGATCCCCGGAATGGCCAGCGCAACGAACGGCGACGGCGCCGGGCCGCCCTTCCTGACGTCGCTGAGCGAGGTCATCGACAAGGCAGCAAGCGCAATGGCGGAAAGCACCGCGACGGCGGCGAAGACGGCGCGCCAGTGCACGAGATCGGCAAGCACGGCCGACAGCGACACGCCGGCCACCATGGAGACCGTCCAGCCGGTCAGCACGACGCCGATCGTGCCGCTTTCGCGGCCGGGCGGCGCAATTGCCGCTGCACTGGCATAGATGGCCGGCATGGCGACGCCGGCGGCGATGCCGGCGACGGCCTGGGCCGCCACCAGCATGATCACCGTCGGCGCCCGCGCCCGGGCGAGAAGCCCGACCGCCAGCATCAGCAGAGCGCCCTGCAGCATGCGGCGGGCGCCGACGCCGTCGATATAGCGGGCGAGGAACAAAGCGCTAGCGGAAGTGCCGAGACCGAAGGCAGCCGACGCGGCCATCACCGCCGGCACGCTGGTGCCGAAGGATGCGGCGACTGCCGGAGCAATTGGACCCAGGACCAGCGAGTTCGAGCCGATGACGGCGATGCAGCCGGTCAGGAGATAGGCCAGCGCCGGGATCGGCTGATGGAGCGTTGCAGCTTGATGCGCGTTCGTCATCGGGTCATAATGGCCGAACTGAATTCCGCGACAACAAGGAATTTCGATATGGATGAAGAAACAGATGGGGTTCTGCAGAACAAGGTAGCTCCCCGAGAGCTCGACACAATCGACCGAAAAATATTAGGCGTGCTGGTCGAGGATGCGACGATCAGCTACGCCGAACTTGGCGAACGCGTCTGCCTGTCGCCGCCGGCGGCGCATGAGCGGGTCAAGCGCCTGCGGCGCAGCGGCGCCATCCGCGGCACGGCTGTGATCATCGACCCGAAGGCGGTGAAAAAGCCGCTGCTCACCTTCGTGCATATCGATACCAAGGGATGGGGCAAGACACCGGAGCTGATGGCCGTCTCCCAATATCCTGAGGTCGAGGAAATCCATTCGGTGGCCGGCGACACCTGCATGCTTCTCAAGGTCCGCACCGAGGACACCAGGGCGCTCGAAGGCCTGCTGGCGCGTCTCTACGAAACGCCCGGCGTCACCTCGACGCGAAGCTATGTCGTGCTGTCGACCTATCTCGAGCGCCCGGTGCAGCCCGAGATCACGGCGCAATGGCCGACGCCCCGGCATATGGCCACGCCGTTGTACTGATCTGCGCTATCTTCGTCTTGCCGGGGCCACAACAATCCTTCACAAACGGCACCCTATATTGATGCCAGGCATTGATTTGGGGTGACGAGAGGCGCGGCTTGGAATTCGAACTGAAAACCATCGAGGCGCTGGCCCCCGATCAGGCGTCGCTAAGCGCCGCCTCGAAGCTCACCAAGCGCTCGAACTGGCCGCGGCTGGAGAAGAACGAGCAGCAGGCGCTGATCTGGGGCGAATGCCAGGGCTCGGGATCCAACCCCTATCGCACCGTCGTCGACACCGGCGACCACGGCTACAAATGCACCTGCCCGTCGCGAAAATTTCCCTGCAAGCACACGCTGGCGCTGATGTGGATCGCCGCCACGGCGCCGGCCAGCTTCACATCAGCCGAAACAACGCCGGAATGGGTCAATGACTGGCTTGGCCGGCGCAGGAAGAGTGCGCCCCCGCCGGTCGACGCAAAGTCTGGCAGGGGCGCGTCTGGCAAGAGCATTGGCGAGGCCTCGCAGGCGGAGGAAAGCACCGTCGATGACGCCGCCGCGACGGAGCGCCGCGAGACGGCGCAGCGCAAGCGGGCGGAAGATACGCGCACCGCGGTGGCAGGCGCGCTGGACGAACTCGACCAGTGGATTGCCGACCAGCTGCGGCTCGGCCTTTCCGCCTTTGCCGATGCCAGCAGCGAGCGCTGCCGCCGCATTGCCGCGCGGCTTGTCGACATGAAGGCGACGGCGCTTGCCGGACGCATCGACGAAATCCCGGCCCGGCTAATGGCGCTGCGCAGCGAGGAACGGCCGGACGCGGCGATCCGCGAACTCGGCAAGCTGGTGCTGCTGGCCAAAGCCTGGCGCTCGGCGCCCGACGATCCCGAGCTGAAGCGACTGGTGTCGGCGTCCGAAACCCGCGACCAGGTTCTGTCCAGTCCCGACGCGAAGCAGGTCGACAGCCATTGGGAGGTCGTCGGCGAGAAGATCGAGACCCGCCGCGACGGTCTCGTCAGCCATTCGACCTGGCTGCTCGATCTGAAAAGCCCGACGCCGCAGTTTGGGCTGCTGCTCGATTTCTTTCCGGCTTCGGCCGGCCGCCGCTCGGCGGCGTTCACGCCCGGTGACCGGTTCCACGCCCGCCTGGTATTCTACCCGTCGCGCCAGCCACTGCGGGCCTTGGTGGCGGAGCGCAAGGGCGACGTCGTGTCGGGCGCCTGGCCGGATTTCGGCCTCGACGCTGTCAAGGACCCGCTCGCGGCGCATGCGGCGCACCAGGACGCAGCGCCCTGGTCGACCGATAGCCCGCTGATGCTGCCTGCCGGCGCGATCCTGCTCGATGAGCGCGGCACCGCCTGGTGGCAAGCGGCGCACGACCCGCAAGGGATCGCCCTGCCTGTTAGCGGGACCGTCGATCAGACCGTGCTTGGCCTCGACCTCGGGGCCACGGCGGCACTCTGGAACGGCGCGCGGCTCGATCTGCTGGCCGCGCAAAGCGGCTTCGGGAGGCTCGATCTGTCATGAACGAGCTCGAACTAACCGGCCTGGCGACGATGCGCGACTGCTGGATCACCGGCGGAACCGCGTTCGATCTGGCGCCAACCGCATGGAAGGAGATCGCGGGTGGCGCAAGCCCAGAGGAACGGGAGCGACGTCTGCTGGCGATCGCGGCGCAGGCGCTCGATGTCGGCCTGCGGCCGTCGGCGCCGAAGACGCTGAAGCGGCGCCCGCCGCTGCCGAGGCTTGGCCTGCCGCTGCTGCCGGAGCGGTTGCGGCCGCTGTTGCGGGCGGCCCTGAAGAACGCCGCCGATGCGCGGCGCAAGTCGAGCGGCGCGACGCTCGTCGCCAGCCGCGGCTACGTGCTGCATCCGATGGACTGGATGCCGTCGGCATCAGACCAGAACAGCCCTGACATCTATGCGCCGTGGATCGACTGGCAGGCCAGCGTCGAGGGGCTGAAGATTGCCCCGCAGGAGCAGCTGACGGCGCAGAACTGGGATGACTTTTACCCCGCCGCGCGCCGTATCGCGTTGGCCGAGATGCGCCGTCGCGATCCGGCCACGGCCCGCAGCCTGATGGAAGCCAAGGCGACGGGCGAGCCGGCTGAAGTCCGGCTGGCGCTCATCGAACTCATGCATTTCAACCTGACGCCCACGGACGCGCCATTCCTGAAAAGCCTGGCCACCGACCGCTCCGGCAAGGTGCAGGAGCTGGCGGGCCGGCTGCTGGCAAGGTTGGGCGAGCATGGCCGGCCGGGCAACGACGGAGCCGACGACCCCGTTGCCGAACTCGCCGCCTTCATCACAGAAGGCAAATCCGGCTTCATCCGCCGCCGCACCACATACACGCCGGCAAAACTCAAATCGGCTGCGCAAGAAAGTCGTCGCGTCGACCTGTTCGCAAGCTGTTACCTGGTCGATCTTGCGGCGCATTTCGGCAAAACAGAGTCCGATTTCATCGGGGCATGGCAATTCGGTGCCGATGACAGAGCGGATCTGTCTCTCGTTCGGATGGTCGCCGTGTCCGGCAGCGATGCCACGGTGGCGCTGTTGGCGGATACGCTTGTCGCCGAAGGTGGCAAGTCGGCATTGTTTGTCTTCCACCTCATGTTGCGTTTGGACAGCGGCAGGAAGCGGAACCTGATCAGGCGGATCCTGAAGGACGCTCAAAATCTTGAAGCGCTCAACCTGGTCGAAGGCGCCGAAGCGAGTTGGCTTGAATGGGACGATTTGACAAATGGCAAGGCGCTGTCGGCACTGCGCACCATGGTTGCGGGAAACGACGAGCCCGCGAAGCGAAGCGCGGACCACGCCCTGGAAACGATAGGCTTTCTTGCCACAGCGGAGACCGCTGAACGGTTGATCGGCGACATTGTTGCGGCCGGCATGCTGCCGGCGGCAGCCTCGCTCGTTTTCCTGCGCCTCAACGCGGCAATGACGGGAACCAAAACATGACAATCCGGAGAACAGCACCATGAACGCAGCCATCCGCCTCCCTGTCGAGCAGGCCTATGCCGCTGAACTGCAGGCGCTGGCGCGCAATGACGAACGCCAGAAGCCGGCCGGATGGAGCTTGTCGCCGAAGGCCGTGCTGACCTATCTGCTCGGCGGCAAGGCAAGCGACGGCACCGTGATATCGCCGAAATATGTTGGTCGCCGCCGGCTGATGGAAACCGCGGTGGCGACACTCGCTACCGACCGCGCGCTGCTGTTGCTCGGCGTTCCCGGCACCGCCAAGTCCTGGGTGTCGGAACATCTCGCCGCCGCCATCATGGGCAACTCGACGCTGATCGTGCAGTGCACGGCCGGCACCGACGAGAACCAGATCCGCTACGGCTGGAACTATGCGCAGCTTTTGGCCAAAGGGCCGAGCCAGGAGGCGCTGGTGCCGACGCCGCTCTACCGCGCCATGGAGAGCGGCAAGCTATGCCGGCTAGAGGAACTGACGCGCATGGGCTCGGACGTGCAGGACACGCTGATCACCGTGCTGTCGGAAAAGATGATGCCGATCCCGGAGCTCAACACCTCGCTCTATGCCCAGCGCGGCTTCAACATCATCGCCACCGCAAACAACCGCGACAAGGGCGTCAACGAGCTGTCCTCGGCGCTGAAACGCCGCTTCAATGTGGTGGTGCTGCCGCTGCCCGAGGACATGGCGGAAGAGGTGGCGATCGTCTCCAAGCGGGTCGACGAGATGGCCGGCGAGCTCGACCTGCCGGTGCCGAAAAATGTCGGCGAGGAGATCGCTCGCGTGTTGACCATTTTCCGCGAGCTGCGCTCGGGCGCAACCGCCGACGGCAAGGTGACGCTGAAGACGCCTTCGGGTTCGCTCTCGACCGCCGAGGCGATCGCCACCATGGTCGGCGGCCTCAGCCAGGCGGCGTGGTTCGACAGCGGCAAGCTCGGCGCCGAAGGCCTCGCCGCCAGCCTTGTCGGCGCCATCGTCAAGGACCCGATGCAGGACAAGGTGGTGCTGGAGGAATATCTCGAAACGGTGCTCAAGAAGCGGCCGGACTATGCCGGCTATTACGCGGCGCTGAACGCAGCGATCTGAGGTCATGAGCGACGTCGCCTATTTCGGCATCCGCCATCACGGGCCGGGCTCCGCCGACAGCCTGGTGCAGGCGCTGCGGGACTTGCAGCCGGTCGCGGTGCTGATCGAAGGGCCGAGCGACGCGTCCGCCCTGCTGCCATTGCTGGCGCGCCCGCAGATGCAGCCGCCGGTGGCGCTGCTCTGCTACCCCGAGGACGATCCGGCCGCGACAAGTTTCTGGCCGTTCGCCGAGTTCTCGCCGGAATACCAGGCGGCGGTGTGGGCGGTGGAGAACAAGGCGGCATTGCGGTTCATTGACCTGCCGTCATCGGCACGGTTCGCGGCACCGGCAACCGACGACACCGACAAAACGGCTGACGCCGACAAGCCCGAACCCAAGGACGAAACCGGTGAGGATGGCGAGCCCGCATCGCATCGCGACCCGATCGGCACGCTGGCTGCGGCCGCCGGCTATGAAGATGGCGAAAGCTGGTGGGCCGACATTATCGAGCAGAATCCGCAGCCGGGTCCAATCTTCGCTGCCATCACCGATGCGATGACGACGCTGCGCGACGGCGAAGGTGCGATCGCGCCGTTCGAGGCCAAGCGTGAAGCGCATATGCGATTGGAAATCGCTGCCGCGCGCAAGGAATTCGCCGGACCGATCGCCGTCGTCTGCGGCGCATGGCATGTGCCGGCCCTGCAGGCCGCGCACACGCAGAAGAACGACCAGGCGCTGATCAAGGGAATTGCCCGGCGCAAAAGCATCATGACATGGGCGCCATGGACCGGGCCGCGTCTTGCGCTGGGCTATGGTTATGGCGCTGGCGTCGTCGCGCCCGGCTGGTGCAAGCATCTGTGGCGCACACGAGGGCGGCGCGACGCCGCGACGCTGTGGCTGGCGACGATCGCGGCGGTGCTGCGGGCGAAGGGCCATCTGGTGTCGACCGCGTCGCTGATCGAGGCCGAGCGGCTTGCGCGCACACTGGCTGCCATTCGCGAGCGGCCGAAGCCCGGCTTCGAGGAATTGCGCGATGCCGCGATCGCGGCGCTGTTCAACGGCGAAGCGGTGCTGTGGGCGCTGGTCGAGGCCGAGCTGCTTTTGGGCGCGGATGTCGGCGAGATTCCGCCCGACACGCCGCTGGCGCCGCTGATCGAGGACCTGCAGCGCAACCAGAAGGCGACGCGGCTGAAGCCGGAGGCGCTGGAACGCGAGCTGTCGGTCGATCTGCGCAGCGAAAGCGGACTGTTTCGTTCGACATTGCTGCACCGGCTGAACGTGCTTGGCGTGCAATGGGGCAGGCTGGCCGACGCCGGCCGCAGCCGCGGCACCTTTCGCGAAAAATGGACGCTGGCCTGGGAGCCGGAATATGCCGTGCGCCTGGTCGAGAACCTGATCTACGGCCCGACTATCGAAAAGGCCGCCAATGGCCGCCTGATCCAGATGCTCGGTGCGGCCGCGAGCCTCGACACGCTTGCCGCCCTTGTCCAGAGCGCCATTACGGCGGATCTGTCGGAGGCCGCGAGCGCCGGCCTTGTAGCGTTGGAGGCGCGCGCAGCGCACAGCAGCGAATGCCTGGAGATGCTGGCCTCGGTGACGCCGCTTGCCGACATCATACGTTACGGCGAGGCGCGCAAGACCGAAACCAACCGGCTGTCCGGTTTGTTGGAACGGCTGATCGTCGAAGGCGCGATCGCGCTGCCCTATGCGGTGCGCGACCTGGACGAGCAGGCCGCCACGACGCTGGTCGGTGCTGTGCGCAAGGCCGACGCGGCGATCCGGCTGGTCGAGCCCGGCGAAGACGTGCTCGATGCATGGCGCAACGGCCTGACCGGCGTGCTGGAAGGTCCGCGCTCGACGGCGCTGCTCGCCGGCTGCGCCGCGCATCTGCTCTATGAAGCCGGCCAACTGTCGGCAGAGGACGCCGCCGGGCTGCTCGGACGCAGGCTGTCGCCGGGGACGCCGGTCGCCCAGGCAGCGGGGTTCTTCGAAGGTTTCTTCAGCACTGCCGGCCAGCGGCTGATCTACGACGAGGGCCTGCGCGGCGCCGTCGATGGGTGGCTTAAATCGCTCGACGAGGACGCTTTCATCGCGCATCTGCCATTGCTGCGCCGCGTCTTCTCCAATCTGGACTCGATGGAGCGGCGGCGGTTGATCGAGGCCGTGCTCGGCCGCACCGCAAGGTTGCCGGCCGGCCTGACGCCGGCGCGGGATGGCGGCGAGGGCTGGCGCCGTCACCTGGAGCGGCTTGGGCCATTGCTGGCGGGCGGAGTGTGACAATGGATGACGAAGCCGACGTGCCCGAACCCGGCCCAGCATCCTCCGATAGCGGGCGCGAGCGCCGCTGGCGGCTGGCGATCGGCGCCGATGACGAGGCTTCCTCCGCCCTTTCCAGTGATGACAAAAAACTGTCTTCGGCCCTCGATGCGCTTTACGGCGACGGCGCCAATGCCGATGCCGACCCGCGCAAGCGGCGCGGCGGGCTCGGCCGCTCGGCGCCACGCGTGGCGCAATGGATGGGCGATATCCGCTCCTTCTTTCCCGCCCAGGTGGTCCAGATCGTCCAGAAGGATGCCTTTGAGCGGCTGAACCTGAAGCAGATGCTGATGGAGCCGGAATTCCTCAAGGCGATCGAGGCCGACGTCAACCTCGTTGCCGACCTGATCTCGCTGCGTTCGGTGATGCCGGCCAAGACCAAGGACATCGCCCGCACCATCATCGCCGACATCGTTGCCAAGCTGATGCAGCGGCTGGAGCAGAAGACCGCCGAGGCGATCCGTGGCGCGCTCGACAAGTCGCGACGCACCAACCGGCCGCGCCAACGCGACATCGACTGGCCGCGCACCATCTCGGCCAATCTTCGCCACTACCAGCCTGGGCACAAAACCGTCGTGCCGGAAAAACTGGTCGGCTTCATGCGCAAGCAACGCCGGCTGGTCGATCTCGACGAAGTGGTGCTGTGCGTCGACCAGTCCGGCTCGATGGCGAGCTCGGTGATCTACGCCTCGATTTTCGCCGCGGTGATGGCGTCGCTGCCGGTCGTGCGCACCAAGCTGGTCTGTTTCGACACGGCCATCGTCGACCTGACCGAAGAGCTCAGCGACCCGGTCGAGGTGCTGTTTGGCGTGCAGCTCGGCGGCGGCACCGACATCAACCAGGCGGTCGCCTATTGCGCCGACCGCATCGAGCGGCCGACCAAATCCCACTTCGTGCTGATCACCGACCTCTATGAGGGCGGCAACGGCCAGGACTTGCTGCGGCGGCTTGCGGCGCTGGTCCGGTCCGGCGTCAATGTCGTCGTGCTGCTGGCGCTGACCGATCAGGGCCGGCCGGGCTATGATCCGGCGATGTCGGCTTCGGTCGCGGCACTTGGCATACCGGTCTTCGCCTGCACGCCGGACCTGTTTCCCGACATGATGGCGGCGGCGTTGCGGCGCGAGGATATCGGCGCCTGGGCAGCCGGCGCCGACATCAAGCTGATCCGCGCCGAGACGGAGCCGAGCAGTCAGGCCTGACTATTCGAACGAATAGTCAAACCCGTCAGTGGAAGCGCTGACGGTCACCTTGGTCATCTTCTCGCCGTCGAGCGACCGGTTCAGCACGCCGCGGCTGAGTTCCGGCAACAGCGTGTTGGTGAGGATGGCGTCGATCATGCGGCCACCGGACTCGATTTCGGTGCAGCGCGCCTTGACCAGCGCCATGACGCCGTCGCCGATCACCAGTTCGGCGTCGTGGCTGGCGCGCAGCCGCCGCGCGATCTTGCCGAACTGATGGCGCGTGATGGCCTCGATCATCGAATCCGAGAGCGGATAGTAAGGGATGGTCACGACGCGGCCGAGGAACGCTGCCGGAAAGACTTTCAGCAGTGGAGCGCGCAAGGCTGCATCAAGGCCGTCGAGCCCCGCCCTCACCGTGCCGTTTTGCGTCCGCTCCAGGATGACTTCGGAGCCGACATTCGATGTCAGCAGGATCAGCGTGTTCTTGAAGTCGATGCGTCTTCCCTCGCTGTCATCCATCATGCCCTTGTCGAAGACCTGGAAAAAGATTTCGTGGACGTCGGGATGCGCCTTCTCGACCTCGTCGAGCAGGATCACCGAATAGGGTTTTCTGCGCACGGCCTCGGTGAGAATGCCGCCTTTGCCGTAGCCGACATAGCCGGGAGGCGCGCCCTTGAGCGTCGAGACGGTGTGGGCTTCCTGGAACTCGGACATGTTGATCGAGATCAGGTTCTGTTCGCCGCCATAGAGCGTCTCGGCCAAGGCCAGGGCCGTCTCGGTCTTGCCGACGCCGGAGGGGCCGCAGAGCAGGAACACGCCGACGGGCTTTTCCGGCGCTCCGAGCCCGGCGCGGCTGGTCTGCACGCGCTTGGCGATCATCTCCATGGCGTGATCCTGGCCGACGACTCGTTCGGACAAAGTGCCGGCGAGCTTGAGCGCCTTTTCGGTCTGGCTGGACAGCATCCGTCCCGTCGGGATGCCGGTCCAGTCCTGGACCACGGCAGCGACCGCATTGCGGTCGACCGACGGCAGGATCAGCGGCGTCTCGCCTTGCGCGGTGGCAAGCTCGGCCATGAGTTCACGCAGCCGCGCCAGATCGGCGGCAGGATCTGACGGCGCAGCTTCGGCAGCCGGCGCTTCGGTCTCGGACGCTTTGGCCTTCCGCTTTTCAAGCTTGGACGTTTCGGCCTTGGGCGGTTCAGCCTTGGGCGTCTCGGCCTTCGGTACCTTGGTCTTTTCTTCGTCCGGCGCTGCTGGTTCGGCATCGGCCTCGGTTGTCGCCACCGCATCGAGCGGGACGCCGTCGCCGCGCAGCCGCGCGCGCAGTTCGAGGATCTCGGCAACCAGCGCCTTTTCGCGCTCCCAGCGCTCCTCGGCGGCGGCGAGCATGGTCCCGGCCTCAGTGAGCCCGGCCTCGACCCGCGCCTGCCGGTCAGTTACTTCGATGCCGATCGCGGCCTCGCGGCCGATGATGCCGCTTTCGACTTCCAGCGCCTGGCGGCGCCGCAAAATGTCCTCGACCTCGGCCGGCGTCGCATGCTGCGAGATCGCCACCCTGGCGCAAGCGGTGTCGAGCAGGCTGACCGCCTTGTCGGGCAATTGCCGCGCCGGGATGTAGCGATGCGACAGGCCGACCGCCGCCTCGATCGCCTCGTCCAGGATCTGCACCTCGTGATGCTGTTCGAGCACGTGGGCGACACCCCGCAGCATGAGCACGGCGACCGCTTCCGACGGCTCGTCGATCTTGACCACCTGGAAACGGCGGGTCAGCGCCGGGTCCTTTTCGATGTGCTGCTTGTACTCGGCCCAGGTCGTTGCCGCGATGGTGCGCAGTTCGCCACGCGCCAGCGCCGGCTTCAAGAGATTGGCGGCATCGCCGGTTCCCGCCGCACCGCCGGCGCCGATCAGCGTGTGCGCCTCGTCGATGAATAGGATGACCGGCGTTTCGGAGGATTGCACCTCGTCGATCACCGCCTTCAGGCGCTTCTCGAACTCGCCCTTGACGCTGGCGCCGGCCTGCATCAGGCCGACGTCGAGCATGCGCACGCTGATGCCCTGCAGGGGCGGCGGCACGTCGCCCTGGGCGATGCGCAGGGCAAACCCCTCGACCACCGCGGTCTTGCCGACACCGGCCTCGCCGGTCAGGATCGGGTTGTTCTGCCGGCGGCGCATCAGGATATCGATGATCTGCCGGATCTCCGGGTCGCGGCCGACGACCGGGTCGATCTTGCCGTCATGGGCGCGCTGGGTGAGGTCGGTGGCGTATTTGGCCAGCGCGGAGTCCCCGCCCGGAGCTCGCCGCGGCGCCTCCGCGGTGGGAGCCAGTGCTGCCGTGGCGCCGGCTTCGAGCGAACCGTCCACCACCTCGGCAAAGCGGGCGATGACCCCGTCGGCGTCGATCTTGTCGAATTCGCCGCTGATCTTCGCCACCAGGCCTCCCAGCACCGGCGTCTTCAGGCAGGCGAGCACGATATGGGCGCTGCGGACCTCCTCCATGCCGAATTCCAGCGTCGCCAGGTTCCAGGCCTCCTGGATGGCGTGGAAGATGTGGTCGGAAAATTCCTCGATCGAGGTGGCGCCGTAGGGCAGCTTGTCGACGGCGCGGGTCATGTCGCTGGTAAGCCGGCTGGCATCGACGCCGGCGTCGGCAATGATCATCTGCACATCCGAACGCTCGGACAGCACCAGTTGTTCTATGAAATGGACGAGTTCGACGTAAGGATTGCCGCGCAGCTTGGCGCTGTCGGCGGCGGCCTTGAAGGCGCGCAGGCAGACCGGATTGAGCTTGCCAACCAGTTCCTTGCGTTTGAACCCCTGCGACGACCGGCGCTGTTCCATCGAACGTGCTCCTGCAATCTGCCCGTCGACAGCCTGCCACATAAGCAGCCGCTTGACAAAGCGCTTGATGCAGCCGGCCTTTCTCTTTGTGGAGAGTCCCGCGCCGCCAAATGCAGACAACCACGATTTTTTCTAATCCTATGCGATGCGCTTCACATACGAGGTTGGCCAGGCACGCCATGAATTGCGCCATCCGAGACGCAGTTGCACCGACATTCATTAGCGCTCGTTAACTTTTGAGCGGATGGCGAATTGTGGGAATATGCAACCGTGTGCTAACGTTGGGTCACGTACGGTTTTAGAGCCGGTCGCCGGGGGTATCTGTGATCGATCTCGCACTCTGGCTTGCTCCGCTGGACGGTGAAAATCCGTCAGGCGAAGACTTGCGCAACGATCCGGCTTTTCATGAGCTGGAGCGGCTCACGGAGCCGCAGGTCAAGGTCGTCCATGACGGGCGCAACAAGCCAGCCGCGCAATCGACCATTCCGGTCGACTGGCCTGCCGTGCTCGGCAAGGCCGAGGAGTTGCGTTCGCATGGCCGCGACCTGCGCTTGCTTGTCATTGTCGCCCGGGCGTTGGCCAATGAAGAGGGATTGGCCGGACTGGCCCAGGGCCTGACCCTGATTGCAAGGACCTTCGAGACGCATTGGGAGACGATGCACCCGGCGCTGCGTCCCGGCGGCCAGCCGCGCGACGCCGCCTTGCGCCGCCTCAACGCGCTGGCCGACCTGCAGAACGGCCAGGAAGGCCTAATGGCGAACCTCAGGCAGATGGTCTTCTTCGCGCCGCGTCCCATCGGGCCGATCAGCGGACGCGATCTCGAACAGGGTGCGCTCGACGATCGCGTCATGCTTCAGGAAGCGGCGTCGGGATTGAATGCCACGGAGAAGGCAGCGCTGGTCAGCGCGCACGGACAGCTCCTGAACCGGGTGGGCAGCGGTTGTGCCGCCCATCAGGACCAGGCCGGTGAACAGATGACAGCGCTCATCGCCGGGGCGCACGCAGCGATCGAGGCGCTCGACGCGGTCGATACGGCCCTGAATGCCCGTCTTGACAGCAACGGGGCTGCCGTCCCGGACCTGAAACGATTTTTGCAGCGCGTGCTGACGACGCTGGAACGCAATACGGCGGTCGAGACCACGGAAGAGGCAGCGACGAAGGGAGCCGCCAGCCCGGCTGCTGCCGCGGCAAGCCCGGCCGCGCCGGTCAGAAACGGTCATGGAGCCGAGACGATGGCAAGCTACGCTGAGACCGGTGCGGGACTCCCGGACAGGATTTCCTCGCGCGACGATGTGGTGAAGTGCCTAGACCTTGTGGTCGCGTTCTACGACCGCACCGAGCCGTCGAGCCCGATCCCGCATCTCGCCCGCCGGGTGCGCAGGATGGTGCACATGGATTTCGTTGAACTGATGGAAGACCTCGCCCCGTCGGGGCTCAAGGAATTCCGGCTGCTCGCCGGCGTTCCCGACGCCAAGAAGACTGCCCAGAAGGATGAAAGGTAGCAACACATGCCAGCCGAAAGCAAAGCGAAGGTCATCGAGCGAAATCGCGCCCCGCGCGTGCAGATCGCCTACGATGTCGAAACCTACGGCAGCCCGACGACGATCGAACTGCCGTTCGTCATGGGCGTGATGGCCGACCTGTCGGGCGCATCGCAGACCAGGGAAGCGTCCAAGACGGTGCTCGACCGTTCCTTTGTCGAGACCGATGCCAACCGCTTCCCCAAATTCATGGAAGCGCTGGGGCCCAGGGTCAAGGCGCGGGTGAAGAACACGCTGCCGCAGGCCGAGGGACAGGAGCGCGACGAAGAACTGGCGCTCGACCTGACCTTCACCAAGATGGGCGATTTCGCCCCCGACAAGATCGCCGAACAGGTCCCGCAACTGGCCGAAATCCTCAAGATGCGGCGCCAGCTCGAGGAGCTGCTCGGCTTCATGGACGGCCGCGTCGATGCCGAAAAGCGCATCGCCCAATTGCTGAACAACCAGCCGCTGCTTGGCCAGATCGCCGCCCAGGCGCTGTCCGACGACAAGGGTGAGGAATAGATCATGGCCGAACAGCAAAAGACCGCAGCATCCGTCGCCGAGGCCGAGGCCGTCGATCTCGGTGAATTCAGCCAGCTCTTGGAGAAGGACTTCAAGGTCAAGAAGGACGACAGCGAGAAGCTGCAGCAGCTGGTGCGCAACCTGGCGCTGGCGGCGCAGTCGCGCTCCGAGACGACGACGATCTCGTCCAACTCGATCAAGTCGATCAAGTCGTTGATCGCCGGCATCGACAAGATGCTGACGACCCAGGTCAACGAAATCCTGCACGCGCCGGAAGTGCGGCAGATGGAAGGCACCTGGCGCGGCCTCTGGTACCTCATCAACAACACCGAGACGGATCAGAAGCTGAAGATCCGGGTGATGAACATTTCCAAGGAGCAGCTGGCCGATACGCTCGAAGACTATGAAGGCCAGATGTGGGACCAGAGCCCGATCTTCAAGAAAGTCTACACCGACGAGTATTCGATGCTCGGCGGCGAACCGATCGGCTGCGTGATCGGCGCCTACGAGTTCTCCAACCACCCGCGCGACGTCGGCCTGTTGCGCAACATCTCCGGCATCTGCGCCTCGGCGCACACGCCGTTCATCGCCGCCGCCTCGCCACGGCTGTTCCGCATGGACAGCTGGCAGGAACTGCCCAACCCGCAGGACCTGCAGCAGATCGTCTCCAACCCGGCCTACGCCTCGTGGCAATCGCTGCGCGAGAGCGAGGATGCGCGCTATATCGGGCTGACCATGCCGCGCGTGCTGGCGCGGCTGCCCTACGGCTCGGAGACAGTCCCGGTCAAGGGCTTCTCCTTCGAGGAGGAAGTGCAGGGCGATCACAACAAATATGTCTGGATGAACGCTGCCTTCCCGATGGGCGTCAACATCAACCGCAGCCACAAGCTCTATGGCTGGGGCACCCAGATCCGCGGCGTCGAAAATGGCGGCACTGTGCTTAACCTGCCGGTGCACTCCTTCCCGACCGATGACGGCTCGATCGCGATGAAATGCCCGACGGAAGTCGCCATCGACGACCGGCGCGAGGCGGAACTGGCCAAGCTCGGGCTGATGCCGATCCTGCACCGCAAGAACACCGATCTCGCGGCCTTTATCGGCGCCCATTCGCTGCAGGATGACGAGACGCGGGCCGGCCGCCTGGTCGACCCCGACGCCCAGTCCAACGAGCGGCTCTCCGCCAACCTGCCCTATCTGTTCCCGGTCTCGCGCTTCGCCCACTACCTCAAGGCGATTGCGCGCGACAAGGTCGGCTCGTTCAAGGAACGCACCGACATGCAGATCTGGTTGACCGAATGGATCAACCGGTACGTGCTGGCCAACCCGGCCTTCGCCGACGACAAGGCGCGCGCCAAGCGTCCGCTTGCCGCCGCCGAGGTGCAGGTCGACAGCGTGGAGGGCCGGCCGGGCTACTACAACGCCCGCTTCTATCTGCGCCCGCACTACCAGCTGGAGGGCATCAATGCCTCGCTCAGGCTGGTGTCGGAATTGCCGTCCGTGAAGACCTGATTGCAGCAACCAAACCTTTGTTTGAAAGCGTGGAGAACGAAAATGCCCACAATGAAGATCGACGGTTTTCTGAAAGTTCCGGATATCAAGGGGCCCAGCACGCGCGACGGCCATGACGACGAGATCGAAATCCATGGCGTCGATTACAAGATGGTCGCGCCCTACGACCCCAATTCCCTCTCGCGCCGAGGCCGCGTGTCGATGGGCATGATCAAGTTCACCAAGCACTACGACAAGGCCTCACCCTATCTGGCCAAGGCCCTGTTCGAAAACAAGGCGCTGGACGAGGTCAAATTCTCCGCTCGGCGGACCATCGACGGCGAGAGCAAGGACTATCTGGTCGTTACCCTGACCGACGCCTCGATCATGGAATACGACATGTCGCAGGCCGATGATGAAGCCGACCTGATCCAGGAGGAAGTCTCCTTCGCCTACAAGAAGATCAAGTTCGTCTATGACGACAATGACGAAGCCGAAATGGATGTCTATGTCGGCAAGTGAGGGGCGAGCAAAGCGCCCTGCCGCCGACAAGGTACAGGCGGGCGGTTCACGGGCCAAGCGCGAGGCGGTACAGCCTTCGCTGTGGGACCGCCTCGTCAACGATCTGCCGGGCGTGAGCTCGGAGATAGACGGGCTCAGGCAGGCTCTGCAGGAGGAGCTTGGCGCAGAGCGCCTGGACGAGCTGCTGGCAGACGGACCGAGGCGCATCGACGCCGATGACGCATTGAACCCCGATCAGAAGCGCCGGCTGCACCGGCTGGCGTTTCAGAACCGGCACCGTGGCGAGCTTGAAAGCCGAGGCATCGTGGTGTCGCCCGATGTGCTGCGCGAGGCCGTGCGGCGCGACATCGAGGCGCTGTTCAACACCGAGCGTTTCGAATCCGCGCCGCTGCTATCCGATCTCGAGGCCGAGCAGATGACCGACAGTCCGACATCGCTGGCCGACTTTCCGGAGGTGCGCCGCAGCGTTGTCAATTATGGCGTGCCGTCCTTCTCCGGCCGGTCGTCGCGCGACTTCGATCGCGATGTTCTGGCTCGCGAGATCCGCGCCGTGCTCGCCGCATTCGAGCCGCGGCTGAAGGAGAGCGCGACGAAAGTCACGGTCAACCTCGGCGACAAGACCGGCCTGAAGATCGAGATCGACGCCGTGCTGATCATGACGCCGACGCCCGAGCGCATGCGCCTGCGCACGACGATCAATCTCGACAACGGACTGGCGCGCACCGAGTTCAGGGAAGCCTGAGAGATGGACCGGGTCTTCGTAGAATATTACGAGGAGGAACTGTCCCACATACGCGGGCTGGCGGCGGAGTTCGCCGACATGCATCCGGCGGTTGCCCGCAATTTGTCGCTGGATACGGTGCCGTGTCCCGACCCCTATGTCGAGCGGCTGCTCGACGGCGTCGCCTTCCTCGCCGCGCGCACGCGCCTGAAGGTGGATGCCGAGCGCTCGCGGTTTTCGCGCAGCATCCTCGACGTGCTTTACCCCGATCTGGTCACGCCGGCGCCGGCAACCGCCATGGTGGTGCTGAAGCCCGGCCAGCAGGTGCAGACGATGCTTGCCGGCCACGTCGTCAAGCGCGGCACCCGGCTGGTCTCCAGCCTGCAGGCAGGCCTGTCGACACGCTGCACCTTCACCACCGCGCAGGACATGACGCTGTTTCCGATCGCGATCAGTTCGGTCGGCTATTTCCAGGATCGCAGCGCGCTTGCCGCCGCCGGTATCGGCCCGATCGCCGGCAAGGCCGGCGAAGCGGCACTTCGCATCACGCTGGCGCGGACCGGCAAAGGCAAGCTCGACGAACTGGCGCTCGACCGGCTCGACTTCTATTTCGCCAACCGCACCAAGGCGCCGCTGATCTTCGACGCCATCTTCGGAGTCTGCTCTGGTGTCGGCACTCGACCGGAAGGCAAGACCAATCCATTGTCGCCGCTACCGCCGCCGGAGATGGTCGGGATTGCCGATGCCGAGGCGCTGATGCCGCGCACGCGGCCGACCTTCGAAGGCTACCGCCTGCTGCGCGAATATTTCATGATGCCCGAGCGCTTCCATTATGCGCGCGTCACCGGCTTGCAGCCGGTCGTGCGTAAATGCCAGGCCGGGCTCGAAATCATCTTCCTGTTCCGGCGTCCGGTGCCCGAACTCGCCGATCTGACGCCGGCGGATTTCGATCTCTTCGCCACCCCGATCATCAATCTCTTCGAGCGCGAGTGCAACATCGTCGAGCTCGACCAGCGCAAGACACGCCAGGTGCTGCATGCCGACCGCACGCGGGCGCGCGACTTTGAAATCTACCGCGTCATCCGCGTCGAAGACGCCGATGCCGAGGGACCCGACGCGGAGATACCGGAACTCTTCAGCCTTGGGCAAAATCGCGGCAGCGGCTGGGTCTATTCGACGGAGCGGCGGCCGCGCCGGCCGACCGAGGACGAGCGGCGCCAGGGCGTGACGCGGACCTCCTATGCCGGCGACGACGTCTTCCTGGCGGTGTCGCGCCCAGTCAACAGTCAGGCCAACCGGCCGCTCAAGCGCGTCGATATCATGGCGCTTTGCACCAATCGCGACCTGGCCATCCTCGACGACACGCCGACCCTGACGCTGGAAGCCGGCGACCCTGTGGAGACGGTCCGGCTGCTCGGCGCATTGCGTTCGCCGCAGCCGGCGATCCCGGCAGCGCTGCCGACCGGCGCCGACGGCGAGTCGCGCGCCGACGACCTGGCCTGGCGGCTGGTGTCACAGCTGGCGCTCAACTTCCTCAGCCTGGCCAAGGAAGGCCGCGGCGTCGATCCGCTGCACGCGCTGCTCGATCTCTATGCCGAGCGCGGCGACCCCGGGCTCGCCCGCAATGTGCGCTCGATCGTGCGCATCGACTCGCGCGCGGTGATCGAAAGGCTGGCGATCGAAGGGCCGATGTGCTTCGGCCGCGGCACGGAAGTGACGCTGCATGTCGACCAGTCGGTGCTGGCGGGACAGAGCACTCTGCTGCTGTCGGGCCTGCTGTCGCGGCTGTTTGCCCGCCATGCCGGCATTAACGGGTTCGTGCGCACGCGCACGCGGTTGCTCCAGAAACAGGAGGATGTGCCATGGCCGATGACGCCCGGCAATCGCTACCTGATCTAGAGCGAGCCGCAACCCTGTCCGAGAGTTTCGACTTTTTCGAACTGCTGCGCCGGCTCGAACGGCAAGGCGGCCTGTTCGGCCATTCCGGCCGGCCGGACCGCGAGCCGGCAAGGCTCGGCCAGAATGTGCGGCTGTCCTTCGCAGTGCAGGACGTGGTGGATTTCCGCGAGCCGACCGACAAGTCGCCGGCGCGGGTGACGGTCAACAATCTCGGCCTGCTCGGGCCTGAAGGGCCGATGCCGCTGCATCTGACGCGCTGGGTGCTCGATCGGCTTTCGCAGCGCTGGTATGCAGGCGCCGAGGCGCGGCAAACGAGCGACACGACCTTCGTCGATTTCGTCAACATCCTGCAGCACCGGATGATCGCGCTTTATTATCGCGCCTGGGCGGATGCGCATCCGGCCGTGCAGGTCGAACGCGGTGTCGGCGGCCGCGTCCGTTCCATGCTGGAAGCGATGGCCGGCATCGGGCTGCCGGGCACGCAGGATGCCGAACTCGATACAGTAAAACTTCGCCAGGCCGCCTCGCTCGCCAGCCAGGTCGACGGTCCCGAGCGACTGACGCTGTTCCTGGCCGAAGCCTTCAAAGTGCCGGTGGTGCTGAAGGAGTTCGTCGCGGCCTGGATGACCATCCCCAAGGCGCTGCAGACGCGGCTTGCCGGCAGCTATGCCACGCTCGGCCGCAGCGCCACCATCGGCCCGCGCAGCTTCAGCCGGCAGAGCCGCATCGAGCTGCGCATCGGCGCGCTCAGCTATATCGATTACAAGGCCTTCCTGCCGGGCGGTGAGCGGCTGAAGCTGTTGAAGCAGGCGGTGCGCGACCTGATCGGCGAGACCATCGATGTCGATCTCAGGATCGTGCTTGCGGCAAAGGCAGTGCCGCCGGCGAAGCTCGGCACCGTCCAGCTTGCCCGCACCACCTGGCTGGCGCGACCGGTCGAAAAGGGGGACGCCGACGACATGCGGTTGCGGACCATCGTCGGCTGGCGGGAAGAGGTGGCGGCATGAGCCTGCTTCTGACTCTCGAACAGGGACCACGCGCGCAAGTCACGCGGCAGGCGCGGCTGGACGAGGGCGAGCTGGTAATCGGCCGCAGCGCCGACGCCGACTGGCAGATCAACGATCCCGACATGTTCGTCTCGCGCGCCCACTGCAAGATCACCAGCAAGCAGGGCGGCTATTTCGTCACCGATACCTCCAGCAGTGGGTTGTTCATCGACGATGCCGCCAGCCCGCTCGGCGCGGGAAATACCGCGCGCCTGCAAAGCGGCATGCGACTGCGACTGGGCGACTATGTGGTGTGGGTCGATTTGCAGACGGCGAAGACCGAGGCGCCGGCCTCCAGGCCTTCAGCGCCTGCCAGTAAGCCGGCGGCGTCGCGGGCGCCGGTCAGCCTCGGCGGCGACGATTTCTTTTCGTCCACCACGGAAGAAGAGCCGGGACGGCCACGCCCTGCCAACCTGCCCGATCCATTCGAAAAGCCGGTGCCCGGCGCATTCGCGCGTGCGCGGTCCGATGAACGCAGCTCGCAGGCGTTCGACGATCCGTTCAGCCTCGACCCTGTGGCAACGCCGGTGGCCGAGACCGCCCCCGACAAGGGTGTTGGCAAGCCGCTGTTCGACGATCCCTTCGGCCTCGATTCCGCACCGCTGTCGAGAGAGCCGAGCAGATCCAGTTCCGAGCAGCCGCCGGCCTACGATGACGGGTTTGGTTTTGGCCCGGCCGAGTCCACCAGTCTCGACGCAGGCGCGACGGATGGCGGCGCAGTGGATGCGCCCTCGCCTGCCCCGGCGCCCTGGGATCTGCCGGTCCGCGCGGCCGAGGCATCGCCACAGCGGCCACCGCCAACCCCGCCTCCACCGCCACCACGTGCTCCTGTCCGGCAAGCTGCTGCGCGACCGTCGACCGGACAGGCGGACGCGGAATTGCGCGCCGCTTTCCTGCGCGGCATGGGCATGGACGAGTCCGATTTTCCCGGCGGCGATCCGGTGGCCGACATGGAAAAATTCGGCCGCGAGTACCGGCTGATGATGGAAGGGCTGATGCAGCTTTTGCGCAAGCGCGCCGAAGAGAAGGGCAACGCTCGCGTCGCTCAAACGGTGGTTGGCGCATCCGAAGTCAACCCACTCAAATTCCTGCCTTCGGTCGACGATGCTCTGGTGACCATGCTGGCCGAGCGCAGCCCCGGTTTCCTCGGCGCCGAAGCGGCGATCAAGGACGCGGTGCGCGATCTGGCTCAGCACCACGTTCGTGCCTGGCGCGGCGTGCAAGGCGCGCTCAAGCGCATGATCGACCGCTTCGATCCGGCGGCGATCGAGCAGGAACTGAAGTCGAGCTCGGCGATCGGCAATCTGCTGACCGGCGGGCGCGGCGCCAAGCTCTGGGAATTGTACCAGAAACGCCACCGTGAAATCGCTCACAGCGCCGAGACGCGCTTTCTGGGCGAGATCGGCGCTGATTTTCGTGATGCATATGAGGAGGACTGAGACATGATCGACAGACGCGAATTTATCCTTGCCATCGGGGCGACGGGACTGCTGACGGCTTGCCAGAGCGGCCCGCCCAAACCATCCGTCATCACAGTGAATCTTGCCGGCGGCGCCGGCATGAACCCGGGACCGGGCGGCGGCGACAGGCCGGTGACGGTGATGATCTTGCGGCTGAAAAGCACCGGCGCCTTCAATTCGGCCGATTATTTCGCCCTGCAGGGCGGTGCCGGCGCGGCACTTGGCGGCGATCTCATCGGCTCCGACACGGTTTCCGTCGGACCCGGCAAGAGCGCATCGAAGACCATCACGGTCGAACCGGAAGTGGCAGCACTCGGCTTCGTCGCGCTGATCAGGGAACCCGGCGGACGCAACTGGCGCACGACCAAATCGGTTTCGCCGGGATCGAAGTTCACGGTCAATGTGAAGCTCGGCAGCGGCGGGATTTCCGCCTAAAGCGCGTCGCGTTTGAACGGATTCAGGCGACGCGCTTTAGATCTTTATTTTTATGCATGTCGTTCTCTCAAAACCGTGACCACTTTTGAGCGACATGCATTGGCGGCAAAAGTCCGCAAGCCGCGCAACATGATGAGCAGGAAGCAGAGAGTGCCGGCATGAGCGATGCAAACAGGGTGCTGTGGTCGGAGGGACTGTTCCTCCGCACCCAGCATTTCCAGCAACAGGACCGCTTCTTCGAAGCGACGGTGCGCGGCGCCTTGCAGGCCGGGCATCTGCATACGTTCGGCTTTCGAACGCTGACGCTCGATCAGGCACAGCTCGATGCCGGCCAGATCTCGGTGCTCTCGGCACGCGGCATCTTTCCAGACGGGACGCCATTCGCCATCCCCGAGACGATGGATGCGCCGCGGCCGCTGGCGGTGACGCCGGAGATGGGCGCTGGACCGGTGCTGATAGCGCTGCCGCTCGAACCGCCAGGCGGCGTCGGCTTCGACCCCGCTCACGCCGAGCCGTCCGGCGCGCGCTATCGCGGCCGGATCGTGTCGGTGCGCGACGCCGTGCATGGCGGCTCCGATCCTGAGGAAATCGAGATCGCACGGCCGCAGGCGCTGTTGCTGGCGCCGGGCACGGCCGTCGGCGGCTACACCGCGCTGCCGGTGGCCGAACTCAAGGGCGTGCGCGCCGATGGCGGCGTGGCCCTGGACGACACCTTCCTGCCGCCGACCTTGGTCATCGGCGCGGCGTCCTGGTACAGCCGGCTGCTGCAGGAAGTGGTCACCGGCCTCGACCAGATCGCCGAGGCGCATGGCAAGATGGTGCTGGGCGGCCCCGGGCGCAGCGTCGAGGATCTTCTGATCCTCAATTTGGTCAACGCCGCGCGGCCGCGGCTGGCGCACATGCTGGCGCAGGATGTCTTCCATCCAGCCGAGGTCTATATGGAGCTGGCTGGCTTAGCCGGCTCGATGGCGACCTATGGCTCGAGCGCAAGGCGGCTCGGCGAACTGCCTGTCTACGACCACATGGCGCCCGGACCCGCCTATTCGGCGCTGGCCGATGCGCTGCGTTCGCTGATCCTCAGCCTGCGCTACATCGAGCCGAAATCGCGCGCCCTGCCGGTCATGCGCCATGCCACCAATGTGTGGAAGATCCGCATCGACAACCCGAAACTTCTGGTGGCGAGCCGCATCGTGGTGCGGATCGGCTCCGAACTGTCGGAGGATGCCTTGCGCAAGATTTTCGTCAACCAGGCGACCGTCGGCTCGGCCAGCGAATTCGAAGGGCTGTGGAAATCACGCCTGCCCGGCATTCCGCTGAAGCCCCTGCATTCGCAACCGCGCGAAATTCCCTATGACGGCGACCGGCTGTGCCTCGAACTCGACCAGAAAAGCGAGCACTGGGCCTCGCTGCTCGAAGCGCCCGGTTTCGTGATCGGCGTTTCGGGCGTGCTGCCCAGCGAACCGCAGGTCGACTGCTACTCGGTCAACAGGTGAGATGATGAGCAGGGACGATCCATTCGGACTGTCCGAGGATCGGGAGCGGACGCGCATTCGGCTGAGCGGAGCGCCAACGCCGCGCGCCATGCCGCTGCCGGCGTCAGGGGTGACCGCGAAACGCTCCGCGCGCGCGCATCCGAACGTGCTCGTCAACGCGTTCTCGCCGCTGCTGGAATTTGCACCCGAACTGGAAAACGCGCAGCCGCCGGAGAACCCGGAAGCCCTGCGCACCAGGCTGCTCGACGAACTTGTGCGCTGCCGCGACACCACCATGGCGCAGGGCTCCTCGCTCGAGCGCGCCGACCAGGCGGCATGGCTGGTGGCTGCGTTGCTCGATGATCTGGCGCTGAATACGCCGTGGGGCGGAGCCAGCGCATGGCCACGCCAGCCGCTGGTGGTGATGCTGCGCGGCGACGTCGATGCCGGCGCGCAGTTCTTCGCCCGGCTCGAAGAGCTTGAACGCCATCCCAATCGCGACCGCGAAATGCTGGAGTTGCAATATCATTGCATGGCGCTCGGCTTCCGCGGCAAATATCGCGTGCCGGGCCGCTCCGGCGACCGTTCGCTCAATGCGGTGCGGGTGGCTGCAGCGCGTTTCCTGCGCGACAGCGACGCCGAAGGCGCACCGCTGTCGCCCAACTGGAAGGGCGTGATCGCCTCCGACGAACCGCAGCGCTTCATCGTGCCGATCTGGGTGATGGTTGCGGCGGCGGCGGTGATCGCCACCGCCATCCATATCGGCCTGTCGATGAGCCTGAGCAGCCAGGCGGTCGAGCTTTCGGCGCTGGTTCGCGCCTTGCCGCCGCCGACGCGTACGGATGTCACCCGCGCTTCGCCGAAGGTCGACGCGCCGCCGCCGGTGGCGGTGGATTTCGCGCTGCTGCCGGAATTCCAGGCGGCAGCACCCGACGAGCTCAAGAGAGCGCTGAGCGGCACGGAGAGCGTGTCGCTGGCGCGGCTGGTCATCCAGGCCTCCAATCCCGAACTCTTCCAGTCGTCGCGCGCGCAGCTGACAGACGGCTTCGATCCGCTCATCGCCTCGGTCGCCAAGGTGATCCTCGAGAACCAGGAGCTGATCGGCGATATCACCGTGGTCGGCCACACCGACGGCGTTCCCTTGCAAAAGACCAACCCACTGTCCACCAACCAGCGGCTGTCGGAAGCCCGCGCCGCGGAAATTGCCGATATCCTGATTCAGAACGGCGTGCCGAAGGAGCGCGTGCGCTCCGAAGGCCGGGCCGCCACCGATCCGGTGGCCGACGACGGCACACGCGAAGGCCGGGCCTTGAACCGCCGCGTCGAAGTGCTGGTCGAAAAGAGGCTGTGACATGTTCATCCTGCGCTTCCTCTGGGCGGTCCTGACTTCGCGTTTCCTGTGGACGCTCATCGGCCTGGCGCTGCTGTCGCTGATCATCTGGGTATTCGGCCCGATCGTACGGGTCGGCGACTATGTGCCGATGGCGTCGGAGACGGTGCGCATCGTCATCATCGCTCTTCTGGTGATCTTCTGGCTGATCTGGCTGATCGTCGCGCAGCGCCGCGCGATCCGCGCCAACCGCATGTTCGTCGCCGAGATTTCCGCCCCGGTCGAGGAAAAGCGGCTCAGCCCGGGCGAGGAAAACGTCGCCGCGGTCGGCGCCAAGTTCCAGGACGTCATGGTCGAGTTGAAGCGCCGCAAGCTCGGCGGCCGCAAGTTCCTGCGCGAGATGCCGTGGTATGTGATCGTCGGCCCGCCGGCGACCGGCAAGACGACGGCCTTGCGCCAATCCGGCCTCAACTTTCCCATCGACCTGACCGACGATCTGCAGGGCATCGGCGGTACCCGTAACTGCGACTGGTTCTTCTCCGAAAACGCAGTGATGATCGACACCGCTGGCCGCTATGTCCAGCAGGAAAGCCAGCCCGATGTCGACGCCGTGGAATGGCTGGGCTTCCTCGATCTGTTGAAGAAGCATCGTGGCCGTCGTGCGCTCAACGGCGTCATCGTTGCGCTTGGGATCGACGCGCTGTCCGAGGGCGACGAAGCCGTCAAGGCGCATGGCCGCAAGATCCGCAGGCGCTTGGCCGAGCTCGAAGAGCGGCTGGAAATCCGCTTGCCGGTCTATCTCATGCTGACCAAGGCCGATCTGATCAGAGGCTTCGAGGCTTTCTTCGGCGGCCTGTCGACGGCGGCGCGCGAACAGGTATGGGGGACGACCTTCCCGCTCGACGCGCGCGTCGATGCCAAGGCGATCGCGGGTGAAGTCACGACGCTGTCGAGGGAGCTGGAAAAGCGGCTGGTGCCACGGCTGGAGGATGAGGACAAGCTGGCCGAACGGGCCGAGATCTTCCGCTTTCCCGCACAGCTGCAAAGCCTGTCCGAGCCGATCCAGGTGCTGGTCGAGGCGATGTTCGGCGAGAGCCGCTACGAGGAGGCAGCCTGGCTGCGCGGCCTCTATCTGACCTCGGCCACCCAGGAAGGCGCGCCGATCGATCGGCTGACCGCAGCGCTGGCCTCCTCCTTCGGGCTGCCGGCACGACGCACGATGCCGGCGCAGCGCTTCGAGAAGCGCAGCTTCTTCCTCAAAAACCTTTTGACCGAGGTGATCTTCAAGGAGGCCGGGCTCGGCACCTTCGATCCGCTGGCGCAGCGCCGCCGCAGCTGGATCTGGCGCGGTGCCGCCGCTGCCTGCGCGGCTGCGGCCATACTCGCCGGCGGCCTGTTCACCTGGTCCTACTACGACAACCGCAACGCCATCGCCGCGCAAGCCGGCCAGTTCGAAGCACTGCAGGCGCCGCTGACGTCGACCGCCGCGACGCCCGCCTCGGTGCTGCAGCCGGCTATGGACGTTGCCCTGACCGCCATGGACGAAGTCGCCAATGCCAGGACTGCGCCTCCGAACAAGGCACAGGACCTGCTCGGACCATCGGCTTCGGCCGAGATGATGCGGGCGCAGACCGACACCTATGACCACGCTCTGCGCAACGTGCTGGAGCCGCGGATGGTGGCGTTGCTCGAAGCGACCATGTGGCGGCAGATCCGCGATCCGGACTTCATGCTGGGGGCGCTCAAGACCTACCGCATGATGACCGGTCTGTCTCAGATGGACTCCGACTTCGTCGAGAATTGGTGGGTGAACGACCTGCCCGAATTCGCGCCGGCCGCGCCCTTCCCGACAGCCGATGCGGAAGAACACCAGCTGGCAGCGATCCGCCGCATGGCGGTCGACGACAGCTACATCGCGCCCGACCAGGCGCTGGTCGCCGAAGCGCTGAAAACGGTCTGCACGATCTCGCTGCCGGCGCGGGCCTACAAGCAATTGCTGGCCGATCCGGCGGTGGCCGGATTGAAGGAATGGATCCCCGCCAATTTCGCCGGGCCGAACGGCGCCAAGGTGTTTTCGCGACGCTCCGACAAGACGCTGCGCGTCGGCATATCAGGCGCCTTCACCTATGACGGCTTCCACGATGCGATCCTCGACCGGGTCGAGGATGTCGCCGCCCAGGCGGCACTCGACCGCGCCGTGTTTGCCGGCGGCTGCTCGGAAAATTCCGAGACGTCGGTGTCGGCGCTATCGGAAGATATCCTGAAGCTCTACTATGACGATTACATCGCGCAGTGGGACAGTTTTTTGCGCGACATGCGGCTGGCGCCGCTCAGCGACCTCAACATTGCCAGCGAGAATCTGAAGGACCTTTCCAGCGCCGATTCCGCGCTCAAGCGGCTGTTGACGGCGGTGGTCCAGGAGGTCGACCTCACCCGCTCGGACGAGGCGCCGGCCGGTGACGACAAGGCGGCGGCCAAGGGCGGGTCGAAACTGCTGGGCAAGCTCGGCAAACTGGGCAAGATCGTCAAGACCGGCGCCAAGCTGTTGCCGCGCGCAGGATCGGCCAGCGAAGTCGACCTGACCGGCACGTTGGTGGCCGAACACTTCAAGCCGCTCAAGAGCACGATTGCCGAGGTCGACGGCCAGCCGCCGGCGCTCGATGCCGCGGTCGTCGCGCTGACGGCGCTGTCCAACGTGCTGCAGACGGTGACCGCCAATCCCGACCCGCAGGACGCGATCAAGAAACAGGGCGGGCTTGCCGAACTGACCGGCGCCGTCGCCCGCCAGGCGCAAATCCTGCCCGACCCGGTCAACACCTGGCTGAGCGGCATTGCCGGCGACACCAGCGGGTTGACGCAGAAGGCCGTGGCCTCCGAGCTCAACGCCATCTGGCGCGCCGACATCCTGCCCTTCTGCCAGGCCGCGCTCAACGACCGCTATCCGTTCAGCCCCGACAGTGCCGTCGACGTCAACGTGCGCGACTTCGCCCGCCTGTTCGGACCGGCAGGGATGATCGACGGCTTCATCAACGACCATCTGATCGGCTATGTCGACACCTCGGCGCAGCCGTGGAAATGGCGTGCCGATTTCGGCCTCGACCCGTCCGCACTTGCCGCCTTCGAGCAGGCGCGGCGCATCCGCGACGATCTCTTCCCGGGTGGTCAAGGTCCAGTGATGGCGTTCACGCTTGAGCCGACGGACCTGTCGCCCAACGTCACCCGCGTCACCCTCAATCTCGACGGCCAGACCCTGGTCTACTTCAACAACGCAACGCGGCCGCAGCCGATGACCTGGCCCGGCAAGGACGGCACCGGCGTCATCTCGCTCGCTTTCCAGCCGATCGACGGCTCGCCCGAGATCATGCTCAACGAGACCGGCAGCTGGGCGTGGCTGAGGATGCTGCGCGGCGGCCGCTTTACCGGCACCTCGCTGTCCGATGTCTACAGCCTGCGGCTGGGGACGAAAGGCATGTACGCCGACTTCAAGCTCAAGGCGGCGAGTGTCGAGAACCCCTACAACCTCCAGATGTTCAAGAAATTCTCATGTCCGCCGCAGATCTGAACATCGGCTTCTTCGGCAAGATTCCGGCGACCGGAGATTTCGTTGCCGTAAACCTGCCGCGGACCTTCATCGACCGCTGGGACCGCTGGATGTCGATGGAGTTGCGCGAGAGGCCAGACGAGGGGGAATTGGATTCGCGTGTTTGGCGCTTCATCGTCAAGAGCGGCATTTTCGGCGACCGGCCCTGTGCCGGCGCATGGCGCATGAGCGAGGACCGCGTGGGACGCCGCTATCCGTTCGCGATCATCGGGATTGGGGCTACACCGGCACCTGACGATGCATGGTTCGACGGCGTTGCGTCAATCGTTGATGAAGCGGTCGAATTGCAGAGGACGCAGTCCTGGATAGCCGAAGGCTTGGCCAACCTTGCCGCGCCCAGCAACAGCCATGGCGATCCGAACCGGATTGGCTTCTGGCTCGACGACTGGTCGGTGCATGAGTTCGCGTTCTCGGATATTCACGACCTGGCGGCCAACGCCCTGCCGAAAATGCGCGCCCCGCGCCCTGAGACGGAATAGCTCTGATGGGCAGCACAGTCTTTGCTGAAGGCATGGGCTTCTTCCACAAAGGAAGCGGCGGCAAGGGCGTGGCGCCGGGAGATGTGTGCTTGAGCCCGCCTTCCCCGCCGGCAGGCCCGGTTCCGGTTCCATACGTCAACATGCTGTCTTCCAGCGATCTCACCAAAGGCAGTAAGAGCGTCAAGATCGAAGGCAATCCGACCGCGCTCGAAAGCTCGTCGGAGGTTGCGACCAGCACCGGCAACGAGCCGGCCACCCAAGGCCTCGGCGCGGGGGTCATAACGCACAAGATCAAGGGCAAGGGAGTGTTCAAGCTCTGGTCGTTCGTCGTCAAGGTGGAGGGTAAGGGTGTCTGCCGCCATGGCGACACCATGGAGCAGAACACGGCAAGTCCACTCCCGAACACCATCGATACCGCCGCCTTGGTCAACTTCCGCAATGCTCTTCTGGTGAAAGAGAAGAAGAAATGCACGACCGATTATTGCTACGACGATCATTACACCCAGCCAACAGGCCCGCAGAAAGCCAAGGTTCAGAACCGGCCATGCTGGGAATGCAAACGTAACCTTGACAGGTTGAAGAAACGCACGACCGGCAAGAACAAGACCGCGATCAAGCGACTGGAGGCCAAGGTCAACCGGCAAATTTCGGGGAAGGAAGCCCCGCTGATCGCCGATCACCAGCCGACGCAGAAGGCAGCGTGGTACGCGGGTGGATGCAATATAGAGATCGTCCCACAAGGCTTCAAGGATGCGATGAAAGCGCTTTACGTCAGGCCGCATTGCTCCAGCCACAGCAACAGCCAGCCGGGCCGGCAGTCGAAGGTGGACAACAAGGCGATTAGGAAGTTCATGAACGCTCGGGGGATCTAGGCGATGAGTGCAACGGGTTTTGCCGATCTCGACGCTGACTATACGGCGATAATCGATGCGTGGACCGCAGAGCTCCACGCCGTCATGCCGGCGATCGAGGAATGGTGGGGCGCACTGCAGCAGCGCCTGAACGCCTCCGGTGAGAACATAGCCAATCTGCATTGGCCCGCCGGGCTGGTGGCCCATCCACGGATTCTGGCGATCTACCGCAAGCACTACTTCAAGGTTCACGGCCTGAACCTTGAACGGTACGCCCGACAGACCGATGATGACGACGAGGACGATGAATCGAACTGGGGTGAGGATGGCGACGAAGCGGACGCCAGCGGTCCCGTGCCGCCCAATCTGCTGCTGGTCGAAATGATGTCCGAATACGACACGGAACTATTCAAGTACTTCAAGTACTTCGTCTATGTCCCGATCGGCGAGGATCCATCTCTCGAAATGTGCTGAGGCTAGAAGAAGATGGCAATGCGGATTGATCATAGTGTCGAACTCGGCCTGAACCGGCTTCTCAACGCACCCCAGGACGTTGTCGGTCCCGATCATGGAATCCGCCTTTCGCGCCGCGAGGCCTCTGCTGCCTATAGGTCCCTGTTCAAGGCCTACCTCGCTGACTTGCAGGAGACGTTCGAGGTGGCTTCCGAGATCTGGGAAGCTGGCCTCGACGAACTGGTCGATGGCGGCCTGACCGTCAATCAAGCGATCACGGCCCAGCTGGATGATGCAGCGGCCGGCCCGGCGAATCATCCGGCGGTGGTGTGGCTCGTGCGGGAATACTGGCTGCGATGCGTTGCGGTGGGGGAAACGCTGCCCGCGGCCGACCGCCTCGCGCCTGAGGTGTTCCTGCTGCAATGGGTCGTCGATGAAGGCAACAAGGAATATGTAGAACTGCTGACGGCCATGCCCTATTGGCCGATCGGGCTTGATGAAAACGGCCGGTGGTGCTGAACGATGGCCTTCGATGTCTGGCTGGAAAACAGGACACCCTTCGCCGCCGCGACGCACGTCCAATTGAATGCTGACGGCCAAGAAACTCTGATTGTCATGCTATCGGCAAGTTTCACGGCGACGGATGAAGGAAAGGAATTCCAGCCAGCGGCCGAACAGGTGCCGGTGATCTTTGGCGATGAGCCTTTTGGCGATCCGGCCCTTTCATCGACCCGCTACGAAGCGGACATCGCGCCCGTCAAGCCTGGCGCCGAGGTGATCGTGAATGGCGTCGCGCACGCGCCGGATGGAAGGCCGGTACGCGAGATGCAGGTTGGCCTGCGTGTCGGTAACTCGATCCGCAAGGTATTGCAGGTCGTCGGGGACCGGATCTACGACTCCGGCGGCTACAGCGCACCGGCGCCTTTCCGGACCATGCCGATCGTCTATGAACGCACCTATGGCGGCACTTTGGAAGACTTGCGCACGGACCAGCGCAACCCAGTCGGCGTGGGGTACCATAACGCCCGGTCTGCAGATCCTGCGGTCAGAACCGAGGCGCCCAACGTCATGTATCCGGGCGAAGCGCAAGCCCGACCTGGGGAATCCCTGAGGCCGGCGGGATTCGGGACGATTGGCCGGGGCTGGCAACCGCGCCTGGCTTTCGCCGGAACCTACGACAAGGCTTGGCTCGAATCCCAATGGCCGCTCGCTCCCAAAGACTTCGACACGCGGCATTATATGTGCGCCCCAGCCGATCAGCAGATGGCCGGCATCGGCAACGGCGAGGATATCACGGTGATCGGCATGACGGCTTCGGGCAGATGGGATTTCCGCCTGCCGCGCATCACGGCCCCGCTTCGGCTCATTTATGACGATCGTGTAGAAGAAAACGCGTTCAAGCCTGACACCGTGCTCATCGAGCCTGACTTGAAGCGCGTGACCCTTAAGGCTCGTTTGGCAGTGGTAATCCGGCGCAACGTGCCGGCGCTGCGGGAAATCGCCTTCGGCCACATTTCTCCTGTTTGGATCAATGCGCGCCGCAAGCGAAAACTCTATCTCAATCTTCTCGGCGGCGACGGGGCCCTGCGCGATCGCTCGGCGTGGCAGCCGTGAAGCGGCCGCTCTACATCTCGGTTGGTGGCGCCGTCACGCCTGCTGGATTGAACGCGCGCCAGACCATCTCAGCCATTCGCGCCAACCTGTCAGCATTTCAGGAGGTGCCTCTTTCAGAGCCGTTTCCCACCACACAGATCGTGGCACGCATTCCAGCCAAGGCGGGCCTGCGACGCAATGACGGGGTATGGCTCGCCAGCATGGGCGCCCGCGCTCTCAAGGAGGCGATGCTCGACAACAAGGCAACGCCGGACCAGACCGCTGTTCTGCTCGCGCTGCCGGAGAGTTTCCGCGACCATCCGGCGTATGAAGAGGTCGAGCGGGGGCGCCTTTTGAATGCCATTTTCGAGCGATGCGGCCTGCGCTTCAATGCCGGCTCGCGCGTATTTGACGGCGGTGCCGCAGCCAGCGCCGGACTGCTCGACTATGCCGGCGACATGCTAGAATCCGGGACCGTCGCGCAGGTGCTGCTGGGTGGTGTGGACAGCCTCGTCAACGGGACCGACATTGCGCGCTTGATGCGAGCCAATCGTCTGAAATCCGAAAACAATGCTCAAGGGGCAGTCCCTGGCGAGGGCGCTGTCTTCGTGCGCCTGACGCGAGCGCCGGGGAGCGGGCCGGCTGCAATGATTTGCGGGGCGGGCCTGGCTCAAGAGATCGACAGCGTTCTTTCCGAACGCCAGAGTCAAGGCCGTGCGATGGTGGCTTCGCTGCTTGCTGCCTTCAACGGGTCCGGACCCAAGGAACCCGATATCGAGTTCCTTGTCAGCAATGGAAACGGGGAACGGTACAGCGGGCTCGAACAACTGGTCGGTCGCTCGCGCTTCTACCGCACGCACCGCGAGATATTCCCGACAGCCTACCCTGCGATGACGGTCGGCGACATTGGAGCCGCTAGTGCGGCACTTGTTCTGATGCTGGCGGCCGACAGTTTTATAAGCGGTTACGCGCCGGGCCGCGTCGCAGCCTGCGAGCTTGCATCCGAGGGTGGCAACCGGTCGGCGATCGCGCTTACCGACCTCCGCCAACGCTGAACGGAGGGACAAGCCTTCCCTCGGCGAAAGCGATCACATCCACGCCGGGAACTTGCGTGTCCTGCGCCAGTCTGCCAGCGGCGCCTCGGGCGTGGCGATCGCCGCGCGCAACGCATCCACCCTGAGCCTGCGCATCGAACGGAACAGACGATGGTTGCGCCCGCCGCGCCCTTCGTCCCACCATGCTTCGACGCGATCGGCGGCCGGCAGCGAGCTGTCGTCGAGTTGGGCAAAGCCCTCGCCAAGAACAGCTGGATCGGCAACGAAAAGGTCGGTGTCGCCGAAGTCCACCTCGAACAGATCGCGAAGTGCTGCACCCGCTGCGGATGCCAGTTCCGGCTCGCGCATCTTCTCGATCAGCCACGGCACCACCGCTTGGTCGCCGAGCAGCCCGATCGATGCCGTGGCCGCGATGCGCAAGACAGGCTGTCCGAGACGTGATTGCAGCCAGGCCTTGCCGGCCTTCGGCGGGGTCGTCAGCAGGCGCAACTCGATCGCCGCCTGCGCATGGTCCGTCTCCGTCAGCACGATCTTGTCGATCACCGAGTGCGCGGACCGAGCCTCGCCAAGCAGGCAAGCAGCGAAGGCGGCCGCAAGACGTTCTTTCGTTGTCTCGCCGTCAAGCCCAGCCAGGACTTCCGGAAGCAGGTCGCGCCGCCTGAGCACGCCGGCGAGCCGGACGGCGCGCCAACGCACGTTCGCATTGGAATGGCTGGCCAGATCATGCAGGCGCTGTCCCGGATCGACGCGATGATGCCAGAGCGCAGATAGCCCAAGACAGCGCAGCCGCGCGTCGCGCGTGTCCAGCCACTGCGCCACGAACGGGCGCAGGTTTTCGCCCGGCGTGCGCGCGATCGCGGCAGACAGGCTCGATATGCCGGCGTCACCTAGGCTTGCGCCCGCGTCGATTGCAGAGGTCACCAATTTGGCATCGCTCCAACGCATTGCCAGAGTGCCAAGCACGAAAATCTCGCCCGGTTCGGCGTAGTCGGCGAAGCGCGCTTGAGCAGCTTCCCAACCGGCCTTGCCGGCTGCCATGAGCCCTTCGAGATTGGCTTCGAGACGCTGGTCGATGCGGCCGATATCGGTCTCGTCGAGGATTGGACCGTCGATCTCCAGACGACGTCGAAGCCACAGGAACGCCGCGTCCTCGGCGTGTTGGTCCACGATCGCCGCAATGGTCGCGATGCTGTGCATCGGCAATGCCTCAGTTAAGATGCACGGCCCCGCCGCGGATGCGGTTGGTGCCACTGGCCTGGCTGGTCAACTGGGTGCCACGAATGGTCACGCGTCCATTCTTCTCCAGAATGATCGATGCCAGGCCGCAGCGCAGTTCAATGCGCTCATCGCCGTTGATGACGACACGTTCGCCGTCGCGGACGACTTCGAGGCTCCTGCCGCGGGGCGCAGGATCGACGATGCGCCCGACCACCAGCGGCCGCGCCGGGTCGCCGCCCTCGAAGAGCAAAGCCAGTTCGGATCCGACGGCCGAAACGTCCAGCTCCGTCAGGCTGCGCGCCGCTATCGCGGTCTCGCGCGGATTGCCGACGAAGACAACCAGCGGCGCCCCGCCTTGGAAGCCGATCAGCAGGCCGATCACGACGCCGTCGATACGCTCCAGCACTTCCATGATGATGCCCTCAATTGTTGTTGATCGTGCTGCCCTTGACGATCACCTCGCCGTCGGCCTTGACGGTGATCTTGCCGCTGCCCTTGAGGGTAATATCCTTCCCATCAGCGACAATGGTGCCATCCTTTTTCATCGTGATCGAGGCCGAACCGCATTTGAGCGTGATCGAGTCGGCCGCCTCGATCATCAGATTCTTGCCGACCTTGATCACACTGTCTTCGGCTATCTGGATTCCGCTGCCTTTGCCGACCTTGAGCGCGTGCCCGCCGCCGACATCGGTTGCGTCGTCCGCAGCGATTTTTGCCGACCTGCCCTTGCCGATCTGCGACGACTGTGCCCCGCCGATGGTGAAACTCTGATCGGCGCCAACATTGACGCTTTGCGCCGCCGCGATGTTCCAGCTATCAGCCGCGCCGATATCGTGGCTCTGCGCCGCGCCCACAGTGACCGACCGCGTCGCACCGATCGTGTTCGCCTGCGGACCGCCCACGGTCCGGGTCTCGGATGCACCAACGCTATCGACGCGTGCTGCGCCAACGGTCACCGTCTGCACAATCGCGACGGTCTGGGTGTGGTTGGCGCCGACCGTCTCGGTCGAGTTCGAGCCGATGTTGATCGTCTCATCGACCCCCACCGTCAGTGAGCGGTTCTTGCCCACCGTCTCGGTGTCGTTCGACCCGATATTGGTGGTCTGGTCGACACCGACCTTGACCGTCTTGTTGTTGCCGACGTCCTCGTCGAGGTTGTGGCCGACGGAGTGCTTGGCGTCGTGGTCGATGCGGTCGGACTGGTCGTGCTGGACCAGCTTCTGGCGATCATTCTTGATCAGAAGGTGGTGGTCCTTCTGCGCCTGGAAGTTGACCAGCTCCGAGCCGGCCTTGTCCTCGAACATCAGTTCGTTGTAGCCGCCACCGCCCTTCGACGAGTTGGACTTCCAGCCGGACTGCGTGGCGTTGCCAGGCAGTCCGTAGGGCGGCATCTGCGAGGCGTTGTAGACCCGGCCGGTGATGATCGGCAGGTCCGGATTGCCTTCGATGAAATCGACGATGACTTCCTGGCCGATGCGCGGGATCTGGATGAAGCCCCAGCCGCTGCCGGCCCAGGTCTGCGACACCCGCACGAAGCAGGAGCTCTTCTGGTCCTTCTTGCCGAGGCGGTCCCAGTGGAACTGCACCTTCACCCTGGCATATTTGTCGGTGAAGATCTCCTCGCCGGACGGACCGACCACGGTCGCCGTCTGCGGCCCGCGCATGATCGGCCTTGGCGTGATGCGCGGCGGCCGATAAGCAACTGAGGTCGGCGCCACACCGAGCACCACCTTGAAATTCTCGCCATCGGTGTCGACGCCGGCGCGATAGCCCGGATCGAACAGCCGGTACTCGGCGCTGATCACCAGATACTCCTTGTTCTGGTCTTTGCGCGGAAAGCCGTCGAGCTTGAAGGTGCAGCCGGAGAACAGGCCGCGCACGGTGCCGACGGCGGCAATGCGCATATGCGGCGCCTGGATTTCTTCGCGCCTGATCGCCGCCAGGCTGTCGCCGCGGCCGACTTCCAGATGCGCGCCGGGGTGGCGATAGTTCTCGCCGGCAGCCTGCTTGTGGCCGAAGGGCTGTGCCGACTTCGCCATCAAATCGGCGGCGGGTTTTTCGAAGTCATAATCGGTGTGGGCATAGGCGCCGGGGCGCACCGCGCTGCCTGGAATCCACTCGGTGATGTATTCGACGTCGCGGCGCGAGCCCTGTCCTTCGAACTGATAGAGCACGGTCTCATAGCCCGGCGCCGGCTTGAGCTTGCTCATGGCGTCGGCCAGGATCAGTGTGTGCTCACCCTCGGCATGCTCGAAGAAGTACATTATGCCTTCATGCTCGAGCAGCCGCTGCACGAAATCGAGGTCGCTCTCGTCGTACTGCACGCAATATTCGCGCGGCGGATAGGAGCCTTGCAAGCGCTTCTCGAACTTGGCGATGCCGCCATATTTGGAGAAGATCTCCTCCACGATCTCGACGGCAGTCTTGTCCTGGAAAATGCGGCAGTCGGTGGTATTGCCGAGGAACCACAGCCACGGCCTGACGACCGCCTCGTAGTGAGCCAGCCGATCTTCGATGCGGGTAAGGCGAAACTCGGCGATGAGGCCGCTGAACCAGCGCTTGGGGTCGGCCTCGCCTTCGATCGAAACGGCGCCGCCCAGCATCTTCAGCGGGTCGATATCGGCATTGGTCGAAACAAATCCAACGGTGTAGGCAAGGCAGCGGCTGATCTCGTCGCGGCCGACGAGATGCGTAAAGGTCAACAGCTCGGCGCCGACCGGCGTCTGCACAAGCGCGGCGCGTTGTTCACTCGGCATGGGTCGTGCCCCTCCTGAGCGCTAGTGTGGCAGGTTCGAAGCCCTTCTTGTGTTAACGACCTCACGTTCAGGGATATTTCGCAACTTGCCACCCAAGCCATGTTGAGCCTACCACATGTTCTATGGCAGACCAAAGAGGACAAGCGGCAGGCCGTTGCTGTTTGCGCCGCTTTCGCCAGTGTGAAACGCCGCTCTCCCGCTGTGCCCGCAAGCTGCTAGACTGTGGCACATCGGATCAATGGAAACGGCAGCGGTCGACGGTCCATAGCGCATGTTCATCAGTCTGCAGATCAGCAATGTCGATGTCCTGCCTGCCGGGCTGCCGCCCGGCTACGCATCGCGCGACCGCGGCTTCGAGATCGGGCGGGAGAACTGCGCCTGGACCTTGCCCGATCCTGACAAGTTCATCTCCGGCCGACATTGCGAAATCCGCTACGAAGGCGGCGCCTTTTTTCTCCACGACGTCTCGCGCAACGGCACATTCGTCAACGGGTCGAGCCAGCGCCTGACCGGCCCGCATCGGTTGGCGCAAGGTGACCGGCTCCGGATCGGCCGCTATATCGTCTCGGTGTCGATCGATGACGGGAACCCAGCCTTCGGTGGCCATGGTTCGACGCAACGGCAGATGCCTGGTGCCGGATCCTTTCCAGACCATGTCGCATCGCCACGGTCACCGACCGCGCCACCCGCTTCGGTCTCCAGCCGGCCGCAGCAAGCCGACGAGATCCTGCGCGCGATTGCCGCCGGCGCCGGCATTCCGCCAGAGGTGCTTTTGCTGCGCCAACCGCAGGAGGTAGCCGGCGAGATCGGCGCGGTGCTGCGCATCGTCGTCGACGAGCTGGTGTTGCTGTTGAAGGCGCGCGCCGCTGCAAAAGTCCTGGCCAAGACCAGCGACCGGACCATGATCAATTCCGCCGACAACAATCCGCTAAAGTTCGTGCCCGGGACAGACGAAATCCTCGACATCATGTTCGCGCGGCGCAGGGCCGGCTATCTCGATGCCAGGCACAGCATCGAAGACGCTTTCCACGACCTCAAAACACATGAATTCGCCACCTTCGCCGCCATGCAGGCAGCGCTGTCGCGGTTGCTTGACGATCTGTCGCCCGAGGCGATTGCGAAAAAACTGCCGCCATCCTCCTTTGCCTCGAAGAAAACGCGCGCCTGGGACGCGCTGGTCGCGACCTGGCGGGCCAAGGAGGAAGCGCACGAGAACGGCATGCTGGACATATTCCTCACCTATTTCAGTGAAGCCTATGCCAAGGCCGCCAAACAGAAGACCGGCAAGGGCTAAGCCCGCGCACCGCTGAAGACACCGTGAAGGCGACCCGAGCACGGGCCGGCCACCAAAATTGCGCCGGGTTTCCATCGCAACCTTCTGAGACTACGATCACATACGACGATTGAGCACGCGGGTACGGTTGGTCGACCTCGGGGGTCTGCGGCACATGTCATGTCACGGCGAGATAGCGTCCTGCGGTCCGCGTTTGCGCGGACATGGCGCTGTGCGTCGCGGCGCGCGGGCGTAGAGGCAGGGATCGGCGATGAGCTCGAAGGATGATCCTTTCGATCCGACCGGCAAAACCGTCATCCGCCCCAGCCGCCCCAATCCCGGCCGCAAGCAAAAGACGGTTCTCGCCCGCGATGCGCCGGCCCCCGGCAGTACGGTGATCGCCCCTGCCAGCGTCCCGGAACCCACGGTTTTCGATCCCAACGCCGGCCGCCAGCCGCCGTCCGACGTCACGGGGACGGTGATCTATCAGGGAACGCCCTTCGCCAACGCGCCGGCCGATCCGCCCGTTCACGGCTCAGCCGGGACGGCGGGGAAAACGCCATGGGATGCGCTGCTCGGCGCCAGCGATGCCGTCGATTATGGCGCGGCCAACCCGATCGTCGCTGCCGCGGCGCCCTTGCTGATACTGCTTGGGCATCTGCGGCTGATGGCTGTCGAAAGACCGGCCGAGCCGCTGGCGCAGCATGTCGCCGGCCTGATCGAGGATTTCGACCGCAAGATCGCCAGGACCGATACCTCGGAAGAGGATGCGCGCATCGCCAGCTATGTGCTTTGCGAAACCGCCGACGATATCGTCGCCAATCTGCCCGGTTCCAGCCGGGATGCGTGGGCGCAGCACGCCATGCTGCAGCGCTTCTTCCAGGTCAAACCCACCGGCGCCGGTTTTTTCCAGGCGCTGAACACGGTGCTGGCGACGCCGGAACCTCATCGCAATCTCATCGAGCTGATGCATGTCTGCCTGTCGCTTGGCTTCGAAGGCCAGTATCGCGGCCAGCCGCGCGAGAGCCTCGAACGGGTCCGCCGCGACGTCTACGAGACATCAGCCTATTTCCGCGTCCCCGGTGACGACGGCATCTCGCCGCGCTGGCAAGGCTTGTCGGTCACATCAGCGCAAGGCTCCAGGCGGGTTCCGCTCTGGGTCATAGCCGCTGCAACCGCGGCGGGCTTGACCGCAGCCTTTTTCACGCTGCGCGTGCTCATCACCAATGGTGGCGAGGCTGTTGCCGGCGAGTTGCTGGCGCTCAATCCGGCGACGCCGGTCACCATCGAGCGCACCGGCTTCGTCCCGTTGACCGAGGAGGTGAAGGTCGTCGCAGCGCCAACGACGATTGGGCAGGTCGATCGCATCCGCACTGCCTTGGCCAAGGAGATCGAAGCCGGCGGCGTCAGCGTCGGCACCAAGGGTGATTTCATCATCGTGGAAATCAGCAACGCCCTGCTGTTCCAGTCGGGACGAGCCGAGGTCAAGCCGGAGTTCGAGCCGGTGGCCACCAGCATCGCGGCGGCTCTCGATGCGGAGCGCGGGCCGATCCGGATCGTCGGCCACACCGACAACGTCAAACCGAAGAAGACCAGCGCCTTCAAATCGAATTTCGACCTCTCCGTCGCCCGTGCCCAGTCGGTGGAAAAGATGATCGCAGCGCATTTCAGCGATCCGTCGCGGACAAAGGTCGAGGGCAAAGGCGAGGACGAGCCCATCGCCGACAATGCAACGCCGGAGGGCCGCGCCAAGAACCGCCGTGTCGATGTAATGATCCCGCGGGAGGAGACGCTGTGACCGGCTGGCTGCTGCGCATCTTCAGCGCGCTCGCGCTCGCCGGCTTTGCCGCCGCGGTCTGGTACGCCGGCCCGTTGATCCGCTTTGCCGGCGCCCGGCCGTTGGATCCCATCTGGCTGCGGGCAGCGATCATCGGCGCCGTCGTCGGAACAGTGGTGGTCATTTATGCAATCCGGTTCTGGCGCAGGCGCAAGGCGCAGAAGGCGCTGGAGGCCGCCATGGCCAGCGCCGAGGATGACGGCAGCGATGCAAAGGTGCTGGAAGCTCGCATGAACGAGGCGGTCGCGACGCTCAGGCAATCGAGCGGCAAGCGCAACTTCCTCTACGACGTGCCCTGGTACATCGTCATCGGCCCGCCGGGCGCCGGCAAGACCACCGCGCTGGTCAATTCCGGCCTGAACTTTCCGCTTGCCGGGTCGGGCCAGGCGCAGCCGGTGGCGGGTGTCGGCGGCACGCGCAATTGCGACTGGTGGTTCACCGACGAGGCGGTGCTGATCGACACGGCCGGGCGCTACACGACGCAGGATTCCCATGCACGGACCGACAGCAAAAGCTGGCTGGCGTTCCTGTCGCTGCTCAAGCGGCACCGGACGCGTCAGCCGATCAATGGCGTCATCCTGGCGATCAGCCTTGCCGATCTGATGGCGGACGGAGAGCAGGCGGCCCGTCTCGCCGAGATCCGCAGCCGCCTGCAGGAAATCCACGAGGTCCTGAAGGTCCGCTTTCCCGTCTACGTGCTGTTCACCAAGGCCGACCTGGTCTCCGGATTCATGGAATATTTCGGCGGTTTCGACGAAGCACGCCGGCGCAAGGTGTGGGGCGCGACCTTCCAGACCGCCGAGCGCGGCCTGAACATGGTCGCAGAAGCGCCAGCCGAATTCGACGCGCTGGTGAAGCGCCTGACCGAAGAGATGAGCGAGCGGCTGCAGGCGGAGACCGATCCGGTCGCGCGCATCGCCATTTTCGGCTTCGCCGCGCAGATCGGTGCGCTGAAAGGCCGGATCGTGAATTTCCTCGAGGGCGTTTTCGAGCCGACGCGCAAGCAGCTGAACGCCCCCCTGCGCGGCCTGTATTTTTCTTCCGGCACGCAGGAAGGCACGCCGATCGACCAGTTGCTGGGCAGCATAGGCCGCAGTTTCGGCAGGAATGCCCAGGCGCATCTTTCCGGCACCGGCAAAAGCTTCTTCCTGCACGATCTGTTGAGCCGCGTCATTTTCGCCGAGTCCGGCTGGGTGTCCTATGACAGGGCGGCCGACAGGCGCGTTGCGATCGCCCGCTACGCTGGCCTGACAGCGATCGCGGCCATAGCGATCGCCGCGCTTGGCGTTCTCGGCCTGAGCTTTACGACCAACAAATCGCTGGTCGCCGCGACCGGCCAGGCGGCAGGCCAATACCGCGCGACAGCCGCGCCGCTGCTGGCCAGGACGACGGTGTCGGATGCCGACCTCGAAACCGTCATCGGCGCGCTAGATGCGCTGCGCGGCCTACCAGCCGGCTATGACACCAAGGATCAGCCGACGCCGGCCACGGCGACGTTCGGCCTCAGCCAGCGTGAGCGTATCCTTTCGGCTTCCGAGACTGCCTACCGGCAAGGGCTGGAGCGCATGTTCCGCTCGCGCCTGCTGTTCCAGCTCGAACGCACGATCGAGGCCAGGATGGCCGATCCGATGGCGCTGTACGAGCCGCTGAAGATTTACCTGATGCTGGGCGGCAAGGCGCCGAAAGTGGATGACGAGCTGGTCGTCACCTGGCTGAAACGGGACTGGGAACAGAACCGCTATCCCGGCGCCCACAATCGCGACGGCCGGGCGCAATTGGAGAAGCATTTGCGCGCCATGCTGGCGCTCGACAACGACCAGGATCCCTCGTTCGAACTCAACCGCACGCTGGTCGAATCCGCCCAGCGCTCGCTCGGCCGCATGAGCCTTGCCGATCGCGCCACCGCTCTCATCCAGTCGGCCACCTATGCGGCGGCGCTGGACGATTTTTCGGTGGCCTCGCAAGCCGGCCCGGAAGCGCCGATGCTGTTCGAGCGCAATGACGGAAACGATCTCGCCGGCCTTCGCGTCCCCGGTCTCTACACCCATGCCGGCTTCGACTTCTATCTGGCGCAACTTGCCAGGAGCGCGCAGGCGCTGGTCGACGATCAATGGGTGATCGGCTCGAGCGGCGAGCAAGGCGGCTTCGACCAGGAATTGCTCAAGCTCGGCCCGGAACTTCTCGACCGCTATGGCAAGAGTTTTGCGGCGGCGTGGAACGAGGTGCTCGACAGGTTGAAGTTCAAGGCAGTGACCGCCGACAAACCGCAATATCTGGCGCTGTCCGCAGCGGGATCACCGAGTTCGCCGCTGATGCAGCTGTTCGAGGCGATCGCGCGCGAAACAGCTTTGACGCAAGAGCGCAATCCGGCTGCGCCGTCTCAAGACAGCGACCAGGAAATCGCCGCGCGCGCCAAGGGCCTCGCCCGCATCGGCATCGAGATTGCGGCGCGCAAATCGCAGAGCAGGGCCGGGACCGCCTTTGTCAGCACCCAGAACCAGGATCCCGGCGCCAACATCGAAGCCCAGTTCCGATCTTTCCAGGCTTTGGTGGCCGGGGCGCCGGAGCAGCGGCCGCTCGACGCCCTCACCCAGAATTTCCGCGAAATCTATCAGAGCGTGCGGCTGGCCGCCGATGTCCCCGCCCAGACGGACCAGGCCAACGCCAATCTGCAGCTGCAGATCTCGACGTTGCGCGCCAATGCTTCGCGGCTGCCGAAGGCGCTGGCCAGGATGGTGAGCGCGGCGGCGGACGATTTCGAGGGCACCGTCGCCGAAACATCGACCACGCGTCTCAACGAGATGCTGGAGGAGACCGTCGGCCGTCCGTGCGAAGAGGTGATTGCCGGGCGCTTTCCATTCGCCCCCGCCGGCACCGACGATGTCGCCATGGCGGATTTTGCCAGATTGTTTTCTCCGGGCGGGGTTCTCGACCGGTTTTTCGCGCAGAACCTGGCGTCGCTGGTCGACATGAGCGGCCAGGACTGGGACTGGAAACAGGACACCAGGTTCGGCCGCAATCTGGCGAAATCGACGCTGAAGAACTTTCAGCTCGCGGCACAAATCCGCGCGGCTTTCTTTCCGCTCGGCGGGCCGGTGCCGTCGATCAACATCACCTTCACGCCGCTGTCGCTGCATGGCGATGCCGACATGGCGCTGCTCAATATCGACGGCCAGGTGCTGCAGGCCACCCAAGCCGGCAACACGCCGGGCCTGATTCCGTGGCCGGGCAAGACCGGTTCGGCCAGTCTCAGCCTGACGCCGGAGCTGCCCGGCCGCGAGTCCGCAATCAAGTTCGACGGTCCCTGGGCGTTGAAACGATTGCTGGACAAGGGGCAGGTCACCGCCAATGGCGACAGTCTCGAAGCGCATTTCCTCATCGGCGGGCGCGATGTCGCCTACACGATCAAGACCGGGGAGGACGGTAATCCGTTCACGCTGCCGGCGCTCTCCGCGTTCAGCTGTCCGAAGGCTTTCTGATGGGGAATTGCATGGCAGGACCAAAGATTGCAGGACGCAGAGACAGCGGCGGCACCACACCGTCCGTCATCAGCGGCTTAGATTTCGATACTCTAATGAATGGGGCTGTGGCAGACTGGCCAGGCACGTCAGCCAAGGCGTTGCGGAGCGTAGGCAAGTGAACGATGCCGCCTTTGAGAGCTACGGCGTGAGCCACAAGGGCTGCGTGCGCGACCACAATGAGGACAGCTTTCTGGTCGAGCCGCAGATCGGCCTCTGGGTGGTGGCCGACGGCATGGGCGGGCACGAGGCCGGAGAAGTCGCTTCGGCAAGCATTGTCGAGCATCTGGCGACGATCGGCATCGCCAGTTCGGCGCCGGATCTGCGCGCCCGCTTTGAGGATCGGCTGAACCGGGCGCATGCCGAGATTCGCCGGATTTCGCGCTCACGCGGCGTGACCATCGGCTCCACCGTTGCCGCACTGCTGGCCATGGACGGCAGGTTCGCCTGCCTGTGGTCGGGCGACAGCCGCGTCTATCTCGTGCGCAACGCCGCGATCTCGCAGATTTCGCGCGACCACACCGAGGTGCAGGAACTGCTCGACAGCGGCGCGATCAGCGCAGCCGAAGCGGAGAACTGGCCGCGCCGCAACGTCATCACCCGCGCCATCGGCGTCAACGACGAAATCGCCATCGACTTCCAGCAGGGAGAGACCCTTGCCGGCGACATCTTCATCCTCAGCACGGACGGGCTGACGGCGCATGTCAGTGACGCGGAGATTGCGGCTGCAGTGCTCTCGGCAGCGCCGCAGGCTGCCTGCGAAAAGCTACTTTCCATGGTGCTTGAGCGCGGCGGCACGGACAACGTCACCATCGTTCTGGTCAAGATCAGAGACAAAGGCAATGGCCTGTCCCGAGCAGAAGGCCGCGACCGATGAGCTCCGACGACAAGACCCGGCTATTGCCCAACATGGCGGATACCAGCGTCGGCACGCAGCTCAGCGGCATCTACGAGCTCGACGAACGCATCGCGTCGGGCGGCATGGGCGAAGTCTATCGCGGCCACAACATCCAGACCGGCGATCATGTCGCGATCAAGATCGTGCTGCCGGAATTCGCCCGCGATCAGACGATCCTGTCGCTGTTTCGCAAGGAAGCCTCGATCCTCAACCATCTGTCGCATGACGCGGTCGTGCGCTACCACGTCTTCACCATAGATCCCGGCATCGGGCGGCCCTATCTGGCGATGGAATTCGTCGACGGCCAGTCGCTGTACGACGTCATGCGCGGCGGGGCGATGGCGACTCCGGATGTGCGCAAACTGTGCCACCGGCTGGCCTCGGGCCTGAGCGCCGTGCACCAGGCCGGCGCCATCCACCGCGATCTGTCGCCCGACAACATCATCCTGCCGGGCGGCCGGGTCGAGCGGGCAAAGATCATCGATTTCGGCATTGCGCGATCGGCCGCGGTCGGTGGCGAGACGCTGATCGGCGGCAAGTTTGCCGGAAAATACAATTACGTCTCCCCCGAGCAGCTCGGGCTCTATGGCGGCGAGGTCAGCGAACAGTCCGACATCTACAGCCTGGGGCTGGTGCTGGCGGCGGCGCTGCGCGGCAAGCCGATCGATATGGGCGGCTCGCAATACGAGATCGTCGAAAAACGGCGGACCGTCCCTGATCTCTCCGGCATCGATGCCGATTTCAGGGACATCGTCGAAGCGATGCTGCAGCCTGACCCGGATGATCGACCGGCCAGCATGGCCGAAATCGCCCGGTTGACGCGCGACGACAGCGACGCGACCTTGCCGCCGGCATCGCTCGCGCCCCGGCCCGGTCTGCCGCGAACCGGGCAGACCGCAGGGCCTGTCTCGAAGATCGGGGACTCGCCGGCCCAAGGCTTCGGTTCGGCCCCGCCAAGCGGCACGGCGGAGCCGTCTTTCGTGCCGCACGTGCGCCCGGCGCACCTGTCGCAGCCGAAATCGGCTGCTGAAACTCCCAAGCGAGCAAGCACACCGCCGAAGCGTGCTACTACAGGCAGAAATCTGACGATCGCGGTGCTGGCGGCGGTGGTCATGGTATCGCTTGGAGGGCTCTATGCATCGGGTATCGTGGGATTCGGAGACCGGCCTCGCCTCACCGACACCGGCAAGCCGCTCCAACCCGAACTGACAAAGCCGATCGTCGCTGACAAGCCCGCTCCGGCCACTCCGCCGGTCGAGAAGACGGTGCCAAAGCCGCAACCAGCGGAGACTGCGGCTGAAGATCAGGCCAAAGCGCCGGTCGAGCCGCAGCCGACGCCGCCAGTCGCGTCGAGCGCTACGGCCCCGCAGCCGGCCGAACCAATCGACAAGACCGTTGCGCTGCAACCGCCATCCGGCCCGTCGAAGCCCGATGCCGCGAAGAACCCCGAGCTTGTCAGTCCGCCGGTAGAGCCCAAGGCGACAGCGCCAGCCACGCAAACACCTGAACCGACGGCCGAGGCCCCCAAACCCACAGCACCGACGCCGGAACCCACCGCTCAAGCGCCCGAGCCCAAGGCGCGGGCGCCTGAACCGACCGCGGAGCCTAAGCCGAGCCAGCCCGATATCGCCAGCGGTGAGCAGGCCGACAAGTCCGCAGAGCCCGACATTGCCATGAACGTGCCCAAGCCGGAGGTGCCGCCACCGGCCGATGCGGCCGCCGAGCGGGTCACCTGGGTACGCGCCTTCAATGGTGGTGATTGTTTTTTTGCGACGGTGACGTCGGCCGCCGACAAGGGTGTCGCGATCGAGGGCTTCGGCACGTCGGTGCCACCCTTCGAACAGTTGCTTGGGGAATTCCAGGCGAAGTTCCATGTCGAGCCGGATATCAGCGTCCGCCTTATCCAGCCCCCGCAATGCGGGATCACCGGCTTCCTGCGTTTCATGGGCGCGAGCACGGCCGACAGGCCGCAGCTTGTCCTCGACCAGACATCGGTGCCGGACGGCTCGCCGATCGACGGCACGCTGGTGACGCATGGCGGGCTGGTGTCGAGCGTGTTCCTGATCGACCACAGGGGCATCGCCTTCAACCTCGACGATCATGTTGTCGTACAAGCCGACAAGGCGACCTTCTCGATCCCGATCGGGCTCGGCGCCGCCGACAAGGCGGCAGGCAAGGCGTTGCCGCAGATCATCATGGTGATCACCGGGCCGCAGGACATAAAGGCGGCGGACTTCACAACGCCGACGCCGGCCTCGGTGCTGTTGCCCAGGATACTCGACGAGATCGGCGCCAGGAGTTCGGCATTTTCGGCGACCGCCAAATATTTCCGCCTCGGCGGGTAGCACCGACGCCGATGCAACGCCGTCGCCGTGATCCCGTCCTGCTTGCCCGGAACGTGCGGGTGAAGCTCTCCGCGAGCGCGGTCGCGACGCTATTGCTGGCGCTTCTTTCCACCGGGCAGGCGCGCGCCGAATTCACCGTCTGCAACCGGACGCTCGACGTCGTCAATCTTGCCGTCGGTCAGAAGGTCGACGATGCCGACCAGACCGATGGCTGGTGGACCATCGGCGCCAATCAATGCGTCAACGTCATTCGCGAGGAGCTGACCAACCGCTACATCTACATCTACGCGACGGATGTCTTCGGCCACGCCATCCTGGCAGGCTCCACCGACATGTGCATCGAGCGGCGGCGGTTCTCGATCCGCGGCATCGATGAATGCTGGCAGCGCGGCCATATCGCGGCGAAGTTTCTCGAAGTCGACACGCAGGAACAGGTGCGCTGGACCTTCTTCCTGACCGGAAGCGCACCGTGACGCACAGCATCGACACCAGCTTCAAGGCAAAGAAGCAGGCGCGCGCCGCGCTGCGCAGGCGCAGGATCTGGATCGGGCTGGCGGCTGGCCTGGCGACAATCGTCCTCGCCGCGATTGCCACCGGCTTTTATCTTACCGCCGACTACTGGTCGTTCGGCGACGAAGACGAGGAACTGCACGCCGTCGAAGGCTCGGACGACGTGCCGGCCGACGCATCGGTCTACGTGCCGGCCATCATCGACCTTGCCGGCGACCCGATGTGGATCACACTGGCGCCGGGGGCGGGCGCCGCCAAGAGCCGCGGGATGCCGCGCCCGACGGAGCTCGACCAGGCCGGCATCTCCCCTCAGATCATGGTTCTCTCCGACGTGATGCTGAGCGCCAGCGAAAAATTCATGACGACGATCCCCTCGACGCAGGAGGATTTCGCCTTCTTCCAGGCGCAGCGGAAGACCGCGGTCGCGCCACCCGCCGAAACCGGCGATCCGCAGAATGACCTGCAGAACGATCTGAAGCCATCGCCCGGCGCGGACGGGGCTCCGGCGGCCTCCGGCCCAGCTCCTGACCCGCAGGTCGCTCCGGGTGCATCGACGGCGGCCGATGACCCCGAGGCCGGCTGGGGCGAGACCATCGATGAGGGCGAAGCAGCACTCCCCGCCTTTCAGAAGACAGCGGTCGAAAACAACACCAGCGTTGCCAACGTCAGCTCGGAATACCAGCGCTTCGAGGCGACCCAGGACATTTTCGTGAAAATCCTCAATGACCGCAGCCTGGACAGCGTGGCGCTCGATGCGCATTTTTCCGCCGACGACGCAAAGCTTGCCGGCGAGGCGCTGAAGGCGCTGTTCGACAAGAACGGCCTGCAGCCTGGTTATGTCGTGGCGATGCGCGGCTTTAGGCCGACGCGCGAGACCACGACGATGTCGCTGATGCAGGTCTCGATCTACGCCAGGAACGTCTTTGTCGGCACGCTGACACGCAACGCGGCCGGTGCCTTCGTGTCGGGCGTCGACCCGTGGGTGCGCGAGGACCTGTTCAATTATTCGGGCGCCGAGACCGAAGGCACGCAGAAACGGCAATACCGCCTGCTCGACGCGATCTATTCGACGGCGGCCCGCAACAATGTGCCGAGCGGCATCATCGGCGAAGCCATTATGTATCTGTCGCGCGGACAGGATCTGGATGCTTTCGCCAGCGAGGACCAGCGCCTTGTGCTGATCTATTCGCAGACGCCGCGCGGCAAGAACGAGACGGACGGACGGGTGCTCTATGTCGGTATACAAGGCACGCAAAAGAGCTTGGATTGTTTCGTTTTCCAGCAGGGCGACGGCCAGTTTTCCTGCGTCTCGGGCGATGACCAGGTGCGCTCGCTGACGGTGGCCAACGGCATGGTGACGCCGGTCAACGGTGTCATGACGTCGACCTTCGGGCCGCGCAAGCATCCGATCCTGGGCGTTGTTCGCATCCACAAGGGCGTCGACTGGGCAGCACCCGTGGGGACCCCGATCGCAGCAGCCTTCGACGGCGAGATCATCTTCCAGGGCGACGGCGGCGGCTACGGCAATGTGGTCAAGATCGCCCATGGCGGCGGCCGCGAGACGCGCTACGCGCATATGTCGAAATTCGCCATTGCCAGCGGTGTCGGCACCAAGGTGAAGGCCGGCGACATTATCGGCTATATCGGCACCACCGGCCTGTCGACCGGGCCACATTTGCATTTCGAACTCTATCAGAGCGGTCAGGCGATCGATCCGCTCGGAACAGTGACCGCTGCAATCGCCGTCACTTCCAGCGATCCCGCCGTCGAAACGCTGACCGACCGTATCGTCCACGTCGAATCGGGCGGTAGCGCGCGGGCCAAGAACCCGCTGTCTTCGGCGACAGGCGCCGGCCAGTTCATATCCAAGACCTGGATCCGGATGATGAACACCTATCGTCCCGAACTGGCGCGCTCGCTGTCGACCGCAGACCTGCTCGCTTTGCGCTACGACGCCACCATCTCGCGTGAGATGGTGCGCAATCTGGCGCGCGAGGGCGAAGCCTATCTCAAGGCGCGTGGCCACCAGATCACCGCCGGCCGGCTCTATCTCTGCCATTTCCTCGGTATGGAAGGCGCCCATCAGGTGCTGGCGTCGCCGGGATCGGCGCAGTTGAGCGCCGTGCTCGGCTCGTCCGTTATCCAGGCCAACCCGTTTCTTGCCGGCAAGACCGCCAGCTACGTCGTCGACTGGGCGGAACGGAAGATGGGCCGCAAATTGCCGACGCCCGCCACCACCGATGCGGGCCAGCAGACGATGACGGAAGTCCGCCAGACATCGCCGGAGTTCGAAAAATACAAGCAGGCGATAACGGCACTGGTCGGCTCGATCCAAAATACTCTTGAGCCGAGCTAGAGCTGGCAGTTCGCCCCGGCTTTCGCCAAGCCGATTGGTTCTGAGGCCGGCGAATGGTATGTTTGCGGATATTTGGGAAGGTTTTTGGGTCCTTGTGAACCAAAACTGTGGCTGGGATCACATACGCCCAACAGCCATTTTGGCAGAAGCGATACAGTCGCTGGTGAAATTTAGCATGCGCAGCCATCAATAAACGCGCCCCATTGGGGCGGAGGGCCGATCCCATGAAAGCGTTTGCCGTCCTTTTGAGCGGATTTTTTCTGTTAATGCTGACCGCGCTTGGCACCGTCCAGGCGGCGGCGCCGGATGCCGGTGGCGTCAAACGCGTCGCGCTGGTCATCGGCAACAGCAAATACGTCCATGCCGTCGAATTGCCCAATCCGGCCAATGACGCGCATCTCATCGCATCGACGCTGCGCAATGCCGGCTTCGAGGTGATCGAGGGCGTCGACCAGGACAATGCCGGCATGCACAGCCTGATCAGCAAATTCACCGAGCAGTCCTACGATGCCGACCTCGCCGTCATTTTCTATGCCGGCCACGGCATGCAGGTCGACGGCAAGAACTTTTTGATCCCGGTCGACGCCGAACTGACGTCACCTGCCTATCTCAAGACCCGCACCGTCCAGATCGACGACTTCATGGCCGCATTGCCACCCGACCCGGCGGTCGGCGTCATCATCCTCGATGCCTGCCGCGACAATCCGCTGGCACGCACACTGGCGGCCGCGATGCCGAAGACCCGCTCCACCGCGCTGGGCACCGGCCTGGCGCCGATCGACCCTAAATCAGAGGGCGTCGGCACCGGCGGCATCCTGATTGCCTATGCCACCGACCCGGGCGCCATCGCCTTTGACGGCAACGGCGTCGACAGCCCCTACTCGACCGCGCTCGCCAGGCACCTGACCGAACCCGGCGTCGAGATCCAGAGCGCGCTGACGCGGGTGCGCGGCGAAGTGGCCGAGACCACGCAAGGCCGCCAGCGGCCATGGCACAACGCATCGCTGGGCCGCGAGGTTTTCCTTGGCAAACCGGCCGCCCAAGCCGCGCCGATGGTAAGACCGGCCGCCGATGACGCGAACGCCGCGGCAGCGCCCGCCCCTGCTCTCGTCACCAGCGAACCGCCTTCGTGGGAAGTCGAGCAGCGGCTTTGGGACGAGGCCTCGAAGCGCAACACCGCGCCATTCTACGAAGCCTATCTCGAACAGTTCCCGAATGGCCGCTTCGCCACGGTGGCGCGGCTCAACATCGATGCGCTGAACGATCCGAAAGCCCAGGAACGGGACGTCGCCGCGCTTGCTGCCGAAGAAGCGAACTCGGGTTCTGCCGTGCGCACCTCGGTAGGCATTTCGGACGACATGAAGAAGGTGCTGGGCACCGAGGCGACGGAGAACGCGATCGGTCTCGATCGCCAGGGCCGCATCGACCTGCAATTGCGCGTCGAGGCGCTGGGCAACGAGCTTGGCCGCGTTGACGGCAATATTGGCGCCAAGACCCGGCAAGCGATCGGCGACTGGCAAGAGGGGAACGGGCTGCCTCCGACCACCTTCCTGACGCGCGAGCAACTGGCGTTCCTGGTTATCCAGACGGACCCGATGATGGAGGCCGTTCGTGCCAGGCACGAGGCCGACCAGGCCGGAGTGGACAAGCAGAAGAAACAGGTGGTGCAGAAGGCCCGCACGCTGAAGCCGGTGGCGGAAAAGCCACGCAAGAAGCAGTACGCCCAGAAGCCGCGCCGGCAACAGCAGTTCGTGCAGAAAAGGCGCAACCGCGAGGTCGTGCGCGAGGATGAACCGCCGCCGCGGGACAACAATGATTTCCTGACCAAGGCGCTGATCTTCGGCACCGGCGTAGCGGTCGGCGGCGTGCTCAAGAACTGATCGATCATGTCAAACAATAAAAGCGCCGCGTGTCCGTTGGACGCGCGGCGTTGTGTTTGACGACGGCCGGAAGACGCAGCCGGCGAAGCTACTGCGCCTTGATCCGCATCTCGACCCGCCGGTTGACGGGATCGTAGGGATCGGGATTGCGTGGATTGGCCTCGCCGAGACCGACCGCCTTGATGCGGGTGGATTCGATGCCGTTGGATTCGAGGAAGGCGGTGACCGATTGCGCCCTGCGCTGCGACAGGCCTTCATTGTAGGTCGCCGAGCCGGATGCGTCGGTATAGCCTTCGACGACGAAGGACAGCTTGCTCAGCCGATCGTCCTTCAGCGCCTTGGCGAATTCGTCGAGTTCGCTGCGCGCCTTGGCGTCGAGCTCGGACGAATCCAGGCTGAAATTGATCAGCATATCGAGGCCGGTCTTCTCCGGAGGCTTTTCTTTCTGGCTGGTCTTGCTCTTGCACTCGTCCTCGGTGCCGACACAAATCCCGCGTGCCGCGCCGTGATCGATAGCGCCGGCAAAGAACTTTACAATGTCTTCCGATTTCTGAAGTGGGTCGGCATAGACGTGCGTCGAGAAAAGCACGGTCGCCAATGCCAAGACTGAAATGTGCCGCTGCATAACGGTTACTCCCGTTTCGAGCATCCGATTTTCACTCAGGCCCGATCCATGGATCCGGGCCAACTCTTCCTGTTCGACAATGATCTGTCGAGATCACGGTCGGCTGTGGAATATACCAAACCGTGAGGCGTTTGTCCGTGAACAACGTCATGGACATGTGGTGGTCGACAGACTTGACCCGCGCCTCGCAGGCGGGTTGAGTGAGGGCTGGGGGAGGATAACAGCAGCGATGGTCAACGGGCTTCGATTCCAGACCGCACGCGATCTCTTCGCCGCGAACACGGCTGTCGCCCGGGACATGACGGCTGTTCCGACCGACCAACCCTCGCTCGAGTTCTGCCGGCGGCTGTTGGCCGGGCGCATCCCCGAGGAAGCGATTACCTTTTGCGCCTATCTCCTGCCTGACCGGGCCGCAATCTGGTGGGGCCATGAGTGCCTGGGGCATCTGACCGAACTGCTCGAAGAGCAGGACCTCGAAACGCTGGCACTGATCCAGGACTGGGTCGGCGAACCCAACAATGCAAGCCGCCGGGAGGCTGTCGCCGGGGCGGCGATGACGCAGCAGCAGACGCCTGCCGGCTGGATCGCGCTAGCGGCGCAACGGCACATCAATGGCCTGACGCCGCAGACCAACGGGTCGAGGCTGCGGCCGCTGCCGGCTGCGCATGCCGTCAATGCCGGCATACTGGCCGGACTGGCGCGGGTTGCGGTGGCGGACCGTTTCTCCGTGCTCACCGCCTTTGTCGAGATGGGCATCCATCTGGCCGAAACCGAGGCGCTGCGCCGAGCCTGATTGCTCTGGATCGTGATGAGATTTCATTGAAATCTGATCCAACCCATTGTTGGCGGTCTCATTTGCAGCCGTTTTGCGCCCATTTGCCGAGTGCCACCTTGAAGCGCGTGCCCAGCGGGTGTTGCAGGCGCAACACCGAGGCATCATTGGTGACGTAGGTCTTGGCCTGGTCGCACAGCCGCTCCTCGGTCCATTGATGACAGTTGCTGCACTGGTTGTCCCAGACGGACTTTTCCAGGCCCTCGACCGGACTGAAGTGCGGCTTGCCCTGGATGAGTTGGGCGATGCTCTTGCCGTCGATCGCCGGGTCGCCGAAATTGACCGGAACATCGAAAAGGATTGGCGCGTCCGAGCCCAGCTTCGGAATTTCCTCACGCAGCTGTTCCAGCGCCTGCTCGCCGGCGTCCGTACCCGGCGGATTGGCGGCCGCGCCGGTGCGCGCCTGCGTATCGCCTTCGGGCGCAGCCGGGCCGGAATCGCCGACGATCAGCGGCGCCTTGAGATCGACCTTGTGAAGCACGACATCGGTGGTCAGCGAAACGTTGATCCAGGGCCGCTGGCGTCCGGCTGTGGCCTTGAACACATCCGACGTAACCCGGTTCATCGCTTCGGTGATCGAGACGTTGACCTCGCCGATATGGGCAAGCAGCGCCGCCGAAAATGGCGAGTGCTCGCCCGGTCCGTCATAGGCGAGCTGGTTGGGACTGGCAGCGAAGGCGACCAGCGTGCCGGCGCCGCCATTCTCGATCGGTATTTCGGCAAGGCCGCTGCTTGCCGTGCTGTCGCCGCCAGTCTCCTTGGCAAGCACATCGGCGAGCGGGTTGTCGCGGCAGGCGTCGAGGAACACCAGCCTGATGCTGGTCTCGCGCGACATCTGCCGCAGGATGAAGTCCACCTGCACGGCTTCGAAGTCGAGCGAGGTCTCGTCCTCCAGCGCCGCATCGACAGGCAGCAGGTAATTCCTGCCCGAGACCTGCAGGCCATGACCGGCATAGAAGAACAGCGCGATATCGGCGCCACGCACCTGCCGCGCGAATTGCGCGATCTTTTCCTGCGTCTGCGCCTTGGTGAGATCGAGGCCGGAGACGATTTCGAAGCCCAGCCCCTTCAGGCGATCGGACATTGCCTGCGCATCGTTCACCGGATTGGGCAGCACCGGAGCGTTCCGGTAATGGGAATTGCCGAGCACCAGGGCGATGCGGCGTTCGGCACTGGCCGCGGTCATGGTAATGGTCATGGTCAACGCAAGCGCCAGCACGGCGAGGCCGATGCCGCGCATGAAGTTGCCGCAACTTGCAATCATGTCCAAACGCACCGGATTCCTTTTCGGTTGACGGGCCTTCTCAGTTAAGGACCGGCTCAGTTGGAGAGCGGCGTGGCGGAGAACTCGATCCGCCGGTTCAGCGCCTTGTTCTTCGGCGTATCGTTCGGCGCTACCGGCTTTTCCTCGCCATAGCCGGAAGCCGTGATCTGCGCCGATGGAATGCCCGCAGCGATGATCGCGTCGGCTACCGCCTTGGCGCGCCGTTCCGACAGGTTCTTGTTGGCCGTCGGCGAGCCGTCGGAATCGGTATGGCCCGAAACCTCGACCTTCAGTTTCGGACACTTGCCGACGACGCCGACCACCTCGGCCAGCAGTGGGCGGCTCTTTTCATCGAGCCGAGCGCTGGCTGGGCGAAAATAGACGGCGCCGGTGCGCGACAGCACCTCGAACCTGTTCAGGCATTCATCGTCGCTGAAGGACGTCTTGCCTGCATCTGTGGCGACCGGCCCGGCATCGGCTGGGGCTGCGGCCGCGACGGCAGGCGTGGCCGCAGGCTTGGCGCCATCAGCGGTGAAGACGAAGTCGAACGACACCGAAGCCGTCGGGACGATGCTGCTGACATTGGCCGCCTGCTGGAGTTTTTCGATGTTGGGCAACAGGCCGAAATCCTCGACATGCACGGCGACCGGCGCCTCCGAGGCGATCGACACCATGCTGTCGGTGATCATGGTGACCACGACATTGGCCTCAAGGTCCTTGTCGACGCCGTGCAGGCTCAGGCGAAACGGGATATGCGCGATCATGCGCCGTTTGGTGGCGAGATCGGCAAAAGCGGCGGGATCGACTTTCGCCGTCACTTCCGCCGTCGGGAATTTGAAGGTTTCGAAGAACAGGAAGCGCATGCGGACATTGCGAAGGTCGATGCCGGTGTCGACCGAGTTGAGGTCGAACGTGACCTTGGCGGCGCCATCCGATGTCAGCGTGCCCGAGAGGTTCCTGATCTTGTTGGTTTCGACAATGGTGTTCTTCTTCACCGATTGATAGGTGAGCGTCGAATTCGCCGGATCGAGCGTCCAGTTCGGCTTCGCATTCGCCACTTCCGGTGCGAGCAGCAACAGCCCGAATACAGCGGCGACGAGAGCAAGGGCGCCGACGATGCGCCGGCCCTTTGAGAACGGCATTCGTTGCCGAAAAAATCCGCCGACCTCGAACATTGATGCCCCGCCTCAGGACAACAGACCTCAGTTCCGATCACGGCTGTCGAACGCAGTGATGCCAGCGAGCATAGAACATATGATTTGGCTTTGCGAGTAGCTCCGCCTGTCTGCCCAAGGGGAGAAGACAGCTCAAAAATCCGTCATCACTGGCAGCTTAACAGGCGTCAAATCCAGAGGCGCCTTGCGCGATCACGAGCGCTTCGGCGGGCCTGTCGAACGCAGAAAATGCCATTCATAGCCTTGAATATACTACAATATTAGCAACTCCTTGACAATCGACCGAAGCTCTGGTTTCTTGACATATTAAACAAAGTTCGTTGCGTTTTTTACGGACGTGTTCCCATGTCGAGCTTGGTAGTCGCGGACCCGCGGGGGGTGTATCTCGCCGGTCTGGAGTGGGTTTTGCGGAAGGCGGGACACAGCGTTGTCGCAGAATGCCACCACACGATTGAGGTTCTCCCCTTGGTGGAGCGCCACCGGCCCGATCTTGTCATCATAGGGTTGGATGGTGTGGACCGGCAGACGGCCGGCCTTTCCGCAAGGCTGAGAGCCACCAGCAGCCCTTTGGGCATCATCTACATCCTGCAGCCAAACGGCGGATTCGACTTCAACGAAATCCCCAAGCTCGATGCCGACGGCCTGCTGATGGACGGCATCAGCCACAGCTACCTTGTCGAATGCGCCAATGCAGTGGCAGGCGGCCGAAAGTGGGTCGACGACCATATCCTCCAGCATCTGCTGACGCCGAGATCGCTGCCTCAGCGCGCGCCAAAGCTTACTGGACGCGAGACGGAAGTCGCCGGCCTTGTTTCACGCGGCCTGCGCAACAAGATCATTGCGCAGCGACTGCATGTATCCGAAGGCACGGTGAAGATGCACCTGCATCACGTCTACGAGAAGCTCCGCCTCGGCAGCAGGGCGGAACTCGCCTGGGCGACTTTTGGCGAAGCTTCCGACCATCTGGGACCAAGTCACAAAAGCGGGCTTTGATCCTACCTTCGGCGAGCTAGCAAGGCAGGCTGCGTCGACAAGATGCCGACAAAAGGCCGGAAACCCACGGCATATCGATCGATCCATACCAACGCGGTTGCCCGCGAGCGCCTGTCGCGGCTCGATCTTTCGAAGGATGTATATCGTTCGATCAGGTAGGGGCATTCACCATAACACTATCGAACCGCGAATGGACGCGTCCTCTGCGTCGGCGGCACAATGGAGGATAAACGGCCGCAATTCTGTGCGCCGGCGGATGCCCTGGGGTAGGTGCATCCGACATCGGGTGGGGGTGAACCCCTTTTCTTGATGTTGTTCAAAAAGGGGAGAATCTCCATGGCAATCGACATCACAGCTCATGACATCATCATCGATGAGAGCGCTGGCCTCACGGACAATGATATTGACCCATCCGATCCGCTGTACAGCACCAACACCACGCTGCAATATCTGCTGAATCTTGGCACCGCGCTGGAGGTCGCCTTCAAGGAGGACTTCGTGGTGGCCTCTGCGGACCCAGGGGAGACCATCACCTCGGTCGTTCTCGCCCAGGACTCTTCGGGAACTGCGTTTTCACCCACCGACGGCGCGGTCACCGGCATCCGGACGGTCGATGGCAATTATGTCTGGCTGTTCCAGGACCCGAACAATGCAGACGTCGTGATCGGCGTCATTGGGACCTCTGACCCGACCTCAGTTGGCGAGCCCGATCCATTACTCGATCCCCTCGCCTTCTCGTTTGCGCTGGACGGCGACGCGGACCTGTACCTGGTCCAGTACGTGGCGTTGATGAATCCGGACCCTGACAACGCGGACGTCGATCTAATCGATCTGGATCAGCTAGTCTACGCCTCGGTCACCGGGACCAGCGTCCTGAATTTCAGCTCGCTTGGTGACGCCCCTCCCGGACACAACAAGTGGTATATCCTCGACGCTGACACGGCGAGCACGCAGAAGATCCTGGTCACGGCTCATGACAATGGCGTACAGGCTGAAGTCAATGTCAGCACGCAAGGCCTGGGCGTCTCATCACAAGACGTGCGCTTTGGCCGTGAGCTTCAGATCGACCTGATCAACGGCGGCACCCAGAGCGCCGGCAAGAACTTTACCAACACGCCGACCGCGCCGAACTACACAGATCACATCGAGACCGTCTCCACCGCGGGTTTCTCGATTTCGCAGTCTACTCCGACCCATACCGTGGCTGACATAGAGGTCCACGCCTACAACAATGATGACAACGCGAAAGGCGCCACGTTACCGGGTGATGACAACGATGCGGAAGTCAACATCGCCTCAGTGACTTTCAAGCTGAACGGCGTGGTAACGGATGCCGCCACCCTGGGCATCACGGTTGATTACACCAACCTGGGAGTGATCCTTCACAATGTCGGGGAGGGTGTGACGGTCGATTTCACCGCAGACGCAACCTTTGACCGCTTCACTATCAAGAACATTGACGAGCAAAAAGACTATTTCGATGTCAAGGAAGTGCATTTCGGCACAGATCAGACCAACGTCGCCAGCGCAGAGGTCGGCTCCTTGATCAACTTCGACGATGACGGCCCATCGATCGTGCCGTCCGGCAATGACGTACCGACCCTGGTGGTCGGCGATTCGGACTTCGTTACCGACGACTCGACCAGCTTCGCGGCGCTGTTCACGCCGAACTTTGGCGTCGATGGACCAGCGGCCACCGACGATGTGACCTACACGCTGGATGTACTCGGCGGCGGCAGTAACGTCGCCAGCGGCGTGTTCGATACGCTCAGCGGCCTTGAGGTGCTTCTCAATGTTGTCGGCGGCGACATCGTCGGCACTGCCGGCACGGATGAGGTGTTCCGCATCTCGGTCGATGCCGACGGCAACGTGACCCTCGACCAGTCGCGTGCGGTTGTCCATGGCGATCCAACCGATCCCGTAGAGGCGGACACTCCGGTCATCCTTGCCGCCAACCTGGTGAGCCTGACCGCAACCGCAACCGACGGCGACGGCGACAGCGCGCACACCTCGGTCGACATAGGCGGTGCCTTCACCTTCGAAGACACCGGGCCGGCAATTGCTGTGGAGAACGCAACCGGTGACTACGACAGTGGCGCCCATGGCACCTGGACGCACGACCCAGGCGCCGACGGGTTCAACCTGCTGGGCGTAACGCTGGACGATTATACAATCGACTCCAACCCGACGGTAACGTCGGGCCTATCCCTGACACCGGACGCGGCAGACCCTTACACCTTCACAGGCTCGATCCACGATGACTTCAACGGCGACGGCACGGCTGAAGACGTGGACTTCACACTGACCTTCGATCCGGTCAACGGCACTTACGACCTTGACGTCGACACCCCTCCCGGAACGATCACGACCTTCGACACCACACAGGGTTCGCTGAAGGCGGGCGGTCCGGACGCGGTGCAAACGCTGCAATTCCCGCCGACCGGTCACGACGGTGACGTCATCTTCTTCAGCAATCTGGTGACCGCTCCCCTGGAGAATGGGGCGGGCAGTTTCCCGAACGACATCGAAGACCTGGTCAACAATGACCCTACCGAGGCAACGCTGGAGGGGTATGGTGCCACTAGCCTGATCAACAGCTCATCGAAGATGAACGTGTCGACTTCGGGCATCGGCGTCAACAACAACAACCTCGACGGCAAGAGCGGGGGTACCCCGCTGTTCGCCGGCACCTCAATCACCTCGGGCGACGAGAGCTTCGTGGTCAATCCCCAGCAAGACGTGGATAAGGTCACGGTCTATATCGACAACTCCGTCGGCGGCTACAACCCGGCTACGGAAGACCTCTATTACATCGTCTACTATACGGACGGTACCGTCAGCGGTCCTACCGACGTGACGGCGGGCATGCTCAGCAATGCCCCGCGCCACGACCCGCTCATTCCTGACGTCGCGGAGGGCGGGAAGTACTTCGAGATCGACGGCGGCGCGAAGCAGATCGAGGCGGTCCAGCTCATCATGGGCGTGGGCACCGTCAAGATCCCCGTGATTCAGTTCTCGCTCGAGCAGGAGTCCAACCCGGCGCCGCTCGACCTGGATTTCACGGCCAATCTCGTCGACGGCGACAATGACAGCTTTACCGACACGTTCTCGGTCCATGTCGACGCCCCGGACGGCATCATCTGACCCGACACCGGGCGGGCGCCTTTCCTGGCGCCGGGCCGGCACAATCCAAAGCATCACAATGGGGGGCGAGCCGTGCCGCAGCCAAGACCGCAGTTCGAAGAGGTAATGCATCTGGCCCGGCGCCAGGCGCCCGCCCTGCTCATCTTCAGCCTGCTTGCAAACGTCCTGATGCTCGCCAGCACCGTCTACATGCTGCAGATCTACGACAGGGTGCTGTCGAGCGGGTCGATCGACACGCTGGTGTGGCTCACCCTGGCGGTGATCGGCGCGATCGCCGTCTATGGCCTTTTGGAACAAGCCCGCCGCATGATCCTCGGCCATATCAGCCAATGGCTCGACGACCAGTTGAACGTCCCGGTGATCGAACGAGCCATGGAGGCTCGCCTCGCGGGTAGCAACGTCGAGGCCGGCCTGAAGGACGTAGCGGACCTGCGCGGTTTCGTCGGTGGCGACAGCATGCTGACCTTTCTCGACGCGCCGTGGACGCCCGTCTTCCTGGCTTTCATGTGGCTTCTGCACCCAGCACTGGGCGTGCTCGGACTCATCGGGGCGATCCTTTTGTTCTGCGGCGCGCTCGCCAATGATTTCTTTACCCGCCGCAGGAGCCAGGAAACGTCGGCAGAGCTGCGTCGCAACCAGGTCGCGGCCGGCCAATACATCGATGGCGCTGAGACGTTGCGCTCGCTCGGCATGTCGGGCTCGGCGCTGCAGCGCTGGGAAGAAAAGCAGCAGTCGTTGATGACCATCCAGGCGCAACTTCTCGGTCGCACGACCAGCATCGGGAGCCTGTCGCGCTCGCTGCGCATGGCCCTGCAAGTGGCCGTGCTGGGACTTGGCGCCTACTTTGTCTTGCGCGGCGAACTGACGGCCGGATCGATGATCGCGGCATCGGTACTGCTGAGCCGCGCGCTTGCGCCGATAGAACGCTCGATCGGAGCCTGGCGCAGCCTGGTTACCGCTCGCACCGCGCGTCGCAACCTCATGCGCCTGTTCGCGGACACCAATTCTAGGCAGGGCGGTGAAGTGACCTTACCCCGCCCGCAAGGCCGGCTAAGGCTCGAGAACGCACACTACCATGCGCCGGGTACACAGCAGGCCCTGATGAACAAAGTATCCTTCAACGTCGAGGCCGGCGAGACCTGCGGCGTGATTGGTCCGTCGGGTTCCGGCAAGACCACACTTTGCCGCCTCATGGTGGGAACGTTGCGGCCTTCGCTCGGTCATGTAAGGCTGGACGGCGCAGAGCTCGCGAGTTGGCCTTCGGACCAGCTTGGAATGCACATCGGCTACCTGCCGCAGCAGGTCGAGCTGTTTCCGGGAACGATCGCCGACAACATTGCGCGCTTGCGCGATGTCGATAGTGCCGCAGTGATCGCCGCGGCGCAGGCCGCAGGTATCCACGAGACGATATTGCGGATGCCAAATGGCTATCAAACGGAGGTGGGGCCGCATGGGGCGCGAATCTCGCGTGGCCAACGTCAGCGCATCGCTCTCGCCCGGGCGCTATTCGGCAATCCCGCGCTCGTCGTGCTCGACGAACCGAACACTGGCCTCGACGGCGATGGTGAAATGGCTCTGTTCAATGTTCTTCACCATTTGAAGGAACGGGGCTGCACCGTCATTCTCGTCAGCCACCAGACGAACCTGCTGCGTACGGCGGATCATGTCGTTTTCATGCACGACGGCACCGTTAAGATGTTCGGCACGCGCGACGAGGTGCTGGGCGCGCTGGGCGGTCACCGCAAACCGACTGCCGTGCCGTCGTCCGGGCAAGACAAGACCAGCGTCGTCGTTCCGGCAAAATTGAAGGCGGCGGAGTGAGCCATGAGCGACCGATTTAGCGACCTGTCGAAGATGATGGACATGCTGATGGCCAGCCTGCGTGACGTGCTGGACAGGTTAGTTGTCGCTGCTGGAGATCTAGCTGCGGCGGCTTCGAACCGTTTCGACAGCCTGGACGTGCCGGCGCGCGCCGCGCTGGCTGCAACTGCCACCGCGCTGTTCGTGCTCGTGCTTGTCGGGCTTGTCGGGCTTGTCCGGCGGCGTTCGTCTGCATATCGCGATAGCAAGCGCGACCTGAATCGCCGGACGCGTCCAGCGCGTATACTCGGCTATTTCTCCGCGCTGTTCTTTGTCGGCGGCATCGCCCTCTGGTCAGACGTGGCCCTCCTGGCCAGCGCCATCGTGGCCCCCGGCATCGTCAGCCCGGACGGCTACCGGAAGACCGTTCAGCATCTGGAGGGCGGCATCATCGGGATGATCCACGTGCGGGATGGCGACAAGGTCACAGCGGGCCAGGTTCTGATAAGCATGAAGACGACCGATGCACAGGGCCGCTACGACGAGCTGCATGAGCGCTACATTCGCTTGCTGGCGGTCGAAGCGCGCTTGGGTGCGGAGGTTGCCGGAGAAGATCAGATCATTTTTCCCAAGGAACTGACATCGGCTGACAACCAGGCCGGGCAGAAAGTGGCCGCTGAAGAGCAGGAACTGCTTCGCAGCCGCCTTGCCACTCGCGAGGGGCGCGAGCAGATCCTCAACAAGCGGATACGGCAGATAGAGGAGCAAATCACCGGGTCCAGGGAAGTGATCGCAGCCGAGGAGGAGCAACTGGGGCTGATCGACCGCGAGATCGCTTCGGCACAGGAAATGTACAAAAAGGGATTGGAGCGCCTGCCGCGGATCCTTGCGCTGCAGCGTGCCCAGGCCGACATCCGAGCGAGCCAGGCGTCGAACCGGTCGCAGGTCGCGCGCAACGAACAGCAGATCGGCGAGACCGAGCTGCAGCTTCTCAATTTGCGGCAACAGGATGGTGAGAAAGCGAACGAGGATCTTGGCAAGGTGCGCGGCGATCTGGCCGAATTGCGGAGCCTGTTACCCTCGCGTCAGGATGTGCTGGCCAGGACTGACATTGTCGCGCCGATCGCGGGAACAGTGATGAACGTGCGTGTCACAACTGAATCTGGCGTGATTTCCAGCGGCCAGCCCCTCCTCGATATCGTTCCGAATGGGTCCAACCTGGTCATCGATTCACGGATCAAGCCGCGGGACATCGACATGGTGCATCCGGACATGCCGGCACGCGTTGTGCTGTCAGCCTATCCAACACGGCATCTTCCGCAAATCCACGGGTTGCTCACCTCGGTATCGGCCGACCGGCTGACGGACGAGAGGACCGGAGAACCCTATTTTCTCGCCAAGATCAAAGTCGATATGGCTGACCTCGCAACCCTCCATGACGTAAAATTGTCGCCCGGCATGCCTGCCGAAGTGATGATCCTGACTGGCGAGCACACACTGCTCGACTATATGCTGGCGCCGGTTCGCGACTCGCTCAATCGAGGATTCAGAGAGAATTAGAGTCTTCTACTTTCCCGTATCCCGACGCCATCCAATCCTCCGAAAAGCCGCCCGTCGAACGATACGGCTCGAGTGTCATGGCATTGGCGATTCCTTCGCCAGCGCGCCCCCAGCAGTGTCGGGAGCGCCGCTTCGCGGAACTGGACGATCGCTATAAGCAATCCGTCCCACTGCGCTCAGCTTGACGCCAAGCCCGGGATCAGGCCGATCGGCTGGCCCACAGCACCCCACGCTCGAGAATGGTGCGCATTTGCGGCACGGAAAACTCATCCGCGGTGTGGCCGAGCGCGCTGAAGAAGACGCGGCCCTTGCCATAGCGGCGCTTCCAGACCACGGGCATGACGACGCCGTCGATGAAGTCGAGATGCTCACCGCTGAACGTCGTCGTCGCCAGCACCTCGTTGCTCGGGTCGACATGCATGTAATACTGCTCGGAATGGTAGGCGAAACCCTCGATACCCCTGACGATCGGATCGTCGCTGATGATGTCGACACGGTAGTCGATGATGTCGCCGGGGTGCGCGACCCATTGGCCGCCGGTCATGAACTGATAGGCCGGTTCGTTGCGAAAACTGTCGCCCATGGTGCCATGGAAGCCGGCAAGGCCGGTCCCGCCGCTGACGGCGGCGGTGAGGTTTTGCAGCTCCGGTTTATCGATCGTCGACATGGTGATCACCGGAACGATCAGATCGATGGCCGGGAGCTGCGGATCGGCGAGCGCCGATGTGCCCTCTTCTATCCGCACTTCGAAGCCATGCCCCGTCAATATCTCGCTGACGACAGCGGCGCTGCGAGCCGGCGTGTGGCCTTCCCATCCGCCCCAGAAAATCAGTGCCGTCTTGCTCATGCTCGTCTCTCCTTTGGTCGGCAATATTGATAGGCAAGCGGAACGCTTTTGTCTTCCTTCCATGATGGGCATTCTGGGACGGGCATTTCTGGTCGGAAATCACGAACCGGCGATGAATTCCGTGGATGAGGACCGATTGGCCGCGCTGGCGTCTTGTTTCAATACCGGGCTGCACTCAAATCAGCTGTCTTCGCGTTGCGCAGACATCGGTCCGATGCGCCCGCAACCAGCCGGAGCCTTCCGGGGAGACCGCTTTATGAGTTTCGACCAGACGACTGTCGCCGCCTATCTGGAAGTCATCACCATCAACCTTGTGCTGTCTGGCGACAATGTCGTGGTGATCGGCATGGCGGCCGCAGGCCTCGCCAAGGCGTTGCGGCAGAAGGCGATCATCGCCGGCATTGCCGCGGCGGCGGTGATCCGCATCGTCTTTGCGGTGATCGCGGTGCAACTGCTGGAAATTCCGGGGATCATGCTGGTCGGCGGCATGCTTTTGTTCTGGGTGTGCTGGAACATGTTCCAGGAGTTGCGCTCGGCCGGCGACGGCGAGGACGTCGACACTGAAGCCGTAGCACTTGCGACGGCGCGGCCGGCCAAGGCGCTGCGCACCGCGATCCTGCAGATCGTCGTCGCCGATGTCTCGATGTCGCTGGACAATGTGCTGGCCGTGGCGGGCGCCGCCGCCCACGACATGAATGCGCTGGTGTTCGGTCTCATCCTGTCGGTGGTTCTGATGGCGGTCGCCTCGACGCTGGTGGCGGCGCTGCTTGCCAGGTATCGCTGGATCGGCTGGCTCGGTCTGGCAATCATCGTCTATGTCGCGGGAAATATGACTCTGGACGGCGTCGAGCAGATGAGAACGGTCGACTTCCACGCGCTGCTCTCGCCAGTTGCAAGCTAGATCCTCCTGGCGATCAAATGATATCGAAAATCCGCCCTGGGTTGAGAATGTTGTGCGGATCGAACGCCACCTTCAGCCGGCGCATGGCTGATAGTTCGGCGTTGCTGCGCACGAGGTTCAGCCATTTCTTCTTGTCGAGGCCGATGCCGTGCTCGGCCGAGACGGCGCCACCGCATGCCGCCACGCCGCGATAGATGATCTCATAGGCGGCCGCCGGTTCCGTGGTGTCGACCTGATAGTGCAGATTGCCGTCGCCGAGATGGCCGAAGACGTAGATCTCGGCGCGGCTGTCGACGGCGTGGATCGCGGCTTCGGCGTTGCGCAGGAAACCCGCCATGGTCGCCAACGGGATGCTGATGTCGACGCCGATCATGCCCTCGATCGCAAACAGGAAGCGGTTGGCCTCTTCGCGCACATCCCATAGCGCACGGAATTCGCGCGGCGACTGCGAGACGACCACGTCGGCGACGATGCCGTCTTCGACCGCCTGCATCAGCACCGACGCGAAACGCTCGCCGTCCAGCTCGGCCTGGCTGCCCTGGATCTCGGCCAGCACATAGACGGGCGCGCCGACAGGCAGCGGCGCCGGCGCGGCCATGCCGGCAATCATGGCGCCGTAGAGCGGCGAGAAGTTTACCTCATAGGCCGAAAGCAAGGGCCCGAGCCGCTGCTTGAGCAACCCCAGCAACGCAATCGCCGCCTCCAGCGAGCCAAGGGCGCAAAAGGCGGCAACCTCGGTGGCGGGCTTGGGATGCAGCCGCAGGCAGGCGCGAGTAACCACGCCCAGCGTGCCTTCGCTGCCAATGAAAAGCTGGTTGAGATCGTATCCCGAATTGTCCTTGGCCAGGCCACGCAACGAAGTCAGGATCGAGCCGTCGGCAAGCACGGCCTCCAGCCCCAGCACCTGGGCGCGGTACATGCCGTAGCGCAGCACGCGAATGCCGCCAGCATTGGTGGCGATGTTGCCGCCGACCGTCGCCGTGCCGCGCGCGCCGATATCGACGCCGAACATCAGGCCGGACGCATCGGCCGCTTCCTGCACCATTTGCAGCGGCGCGCCGGCTTCCGCGATGATGGTTGCCGCGGCGCGGTCGGGCGCTTCGACCGCGGTCATGCGCTCCAGCGACAGCACCGCTTCGCCCGGCTGCACGCGCGCGCCGCCGGCCAGCCCGGTGCGGCCGCCATGGACGACCAGCTTCTGGCCGATACCACTGCATAGGCGCAGGATTTCGGCGACGTCGGCGGCGTTGCGCGGACGCAAGACCAGTTCGGGCTGGCCGCCGCCCTTGCCGGAGAGGTCGTCGCCATAGCGCGGATCGATAGCATCGCCGATCACAATCGCGGCGGCATCGAGCCGACGATATAGCTGGGAAAGAAGCCGATCGATCTGTTGTGTCATGGTGCCTGGACTTTTCAGCGCTCTTTGTGACCGGGACTTTGATGCGCGACAATTTTCGCGTCAATTGAACAAATTTACGCACGGTATAATCTGTCATTGCGCGTTGAACCCACTGACGTTTCCTGTAAATTTCGTCTGCCGTCGCGTGGCGGACGCGCCGGCTGCAGGACCGTGGGCAGCGTCAAGGGATGACCGAGGTTCTGGCGCGTGCCAGACGAGGATTGAATGCCAATGACGCACAAGACGATGGAGGATTTCGCCCGCTCCTGCGGCGTCTCCAGGCCGACGCTGTCGAAATATTTCGACGATCCGACCAGCGTCAAGCCGGCAACGCGCAAGCGCATCGAAGAGGCGTTGCGGTCGTCCGACTACCAGCCCAATCTGTTTGCCCGCAACCTCAACCGCAAGCGCACCCGCGCCATCGGCATTGTCGTACCGACGGTCACCGATCCCTTCTATTCCGAAATGGTCAGCCGCATCGAGCTCAGGCTGCGCGACGAGGGCTACTGGCCGATCGTCATCTCCTCGCATGGCTCAACCGAGCTCGAAATGGAGGCGACACGTACCATCCTGTCGCTGAAAGTTTCGGGCGCGCTGATCGCGCCGCTCGGCTTGCGTTCGGACCGGCGCACGCTGGAGAAGCTGACCCAGACAATGCCGGTCGTCTATTTCGACACCTATCTTGAAGGCGGCACGCCCTTTGTCGGCAACAACAATGCCCAGAGCGTCTCGACCATCGTCGACTATCTCTGCCGCTCCGGCGACGCCCCGGTCTATTTCGACGTCCCGCATGTCAATCACAATTCGCCGGAGCGCCTGAACAGTTACGTCGCCGCGATGCGTCAGCTTGGCCAGGAGCCGGTGGTTATCGGCAACACCCGAGACTACACATGGGATTTCGAGCGCATCGGCTACGAGCAGATGGAACAGATGCTCGGGGCCAGCGGCCTGGCCGGGCACACCCGGGGTGTGCCCCGCCAAACCCGGGGGGTGCCCCGCCAGCCCGGGGGGGTGGCCCCGCAGACCCGGGGGCTGCCCCGCCCCACCCGCGGGGGGCCCCG
>NZ_JAMYPB010000032.1:0-70119 GCF_040320135.1 Mesorhizobium sp. M0772
TCTGCGTCGAGGCGTTTTCGGCCCGCTGCAACCAGTTGCTGCGCTCGGCGCCGATGGCGTCGAGCCGGCGCGTGCGCGCCTCGGCTTCGCGGCGCAGGCCTTCATGGACGGCGCGCGCGTCGGCCAAGGTTGCGCGATCGCGGCTGACATTGGCGGCGGATTGTTCAAGCTGCAATTGCAGGTCGCCGAGATCGGGGGCGTCCTGCAGCAGCATTTCGGCCTCGGCGAAGGCGGCGGCCGTTTCTTCATGGCTGTCGACGATTCGCGCGCGCGCCTCGTCCAGGGCGGCGCGGCGGCTTGCCAGCTCGCCACCGGCCTTTTCGGCCTCGGCCAGCGCGCTGCGGGCGGCGTCCAGGCCGTGCTGGGCATCGCGCCCGGCCTGGCGCGCATTGCGTTCGGCCTCGCTCGCCTGGCGGAGTGCCTGTTCGGCCTGGGCAAGGGCGGCTTCGGCCTCGCGCATCATCTGCGTCGCCTGTACCGCCTCGGCATCGAGCTCGGCCAGCCGGTTCTTCTGCGCCAGCCTTTGCGCGGCCGCGGTCGGTGCATCGGCGCTGGCGGTCAGCCCGTCCCAGCGCCACAGCGCGCCGTCACGGCTGACCAGCCGCTGGCCGGGGGCAAGCAGCGTCTGAAGGCGTTTGCCGTCGGCGGCATCGACGATGCCGATCTGCGCCAACCGGCGGGCAAGCTGCGAAGGCGCGCGCACCACGCTGGCGAGGCTCTTGATGCCTTCCGGCAAGGCCGCATCGCCTGGTTGAACCTGGCTTTCGCCCCAATGCACCGGCGCGCTGCGGTCGAGCGGCACGTCGAGGTCCTCACCAAGCGCAGCGCCAAGCGCCGTCTCATAGCCACGTTCGACGCTGAGCTGCTCAAGCACCGACGGGAAAAGATCGCCGCTGGCGGCATTGAGGATCTTGGCCAGCGTGCGCGCTTCGGTCTCGATGCCGGCGAGCTCCGACCTGGCGTCCTGCAGCGGCGGACGAGCGGCACTCTCGGTGGCGCGCGCCTCGGCGACCGCCTGTTCGGCAGCAATGGCGCCGGCCTCCGCTTCCTCCAACCGGGCGAGCGCGTCCTCGACCAGAGCACGTTTTTCGGCCGGGTCAGGCAAGCCCGCAACCTTCGACACAATCTCGGACAATTCGCGGTCGACGTCGGCCAGCTGGCGGGCAAAGCGGTCGCGGCGTTCGGCGTTTTCGCGCAGCGTGCGTTCGATCTGATTGCGCGCGGCGGCGGCCTCCGCTCGTTCTGCGGTCAGCGCAGCGAGCTTTGCTTCGCTCTGCGACAGCGTTGCGCCGGCCTGCTCGAAAGCGGCCCGCGTCATGGCCTCGCGTTCGGCGGCGCCGGCATTTTCGGAGTTGAGCGTGGCTTCTTCCTCGCGCAGGCGCTCAAGAATATCCGCATTGTCGCGGACCATGCGCTCCTCGCGCGCGATGTCGCCGTCGAGCTGCTGCAGCCGGCGCTCGAGTTCGGCCTGGCGGGCGCGGATGCGGCCTGCCTCCTCCTCGATCTGCGCCTTGGCGATGGACAGGCGCTGGAAGGCGGCGGCAGCCGCGGCCTCGGCGTCACGCAGGTCCGGCAGCCGGTGGGCGCCGATGCCTTGCTCCCGGGCGGCAGCCATCTGGGCGGCGGCGCGGTCGCCGACCAGAGCTGTGGCAACCGCCAGCGCCGAACGCGCATCGCCCTCCTGGGTCTTGGCCAAAGTCCAGCGCAGATGCAAGAGCGTGGCTTCCGCCTTGCGGATATCGGCCGACAGGTTCTTGAAGCGCGATGCCTGGCGCGCCTGGCGCTTAAGGCTTTCGATCTGGCTCTCCAGTTCGCCGACGACATCGTCCAGCCGTTCCAGATTTTGTTCGGCCGCCTTCAGCCGAAGCTCGGCCTCGTGACGGCGCGTGTGCAGGCCGGAAATGCCGGCGGCCTCTTCGAGCAGCGCGCGGCGCGCCTGCGGCTTGGCCTGGATCAGTTCGCCGATGCGGCCCTGTCCGACCATGGAAGGCGAGCGCGCGCCGGTCGACTGGTCGGCGAACAGAAGCTGCACGTCCTTGGCGCGGGCTTCCTTGCCGTTGATGCGGTAGAGCGAGCCGGCTTCGCGCTCGATGCGGCGCGACACCTGCAATTCATCGGCGTCGTTGAAGGCGGCGGGCGCGGTCCGGTCGCTATTGTCGAGGAACAGCGTGACTTCGGCGGTGTTGCGGGCCGGGCGCGTTCCCGAGCCGGAAAAGATCACGTCGTCCATGCCGGACGCGCGCATGTTCTTGTATGAGCTTTCGCCCATCACCCAGCGCATCGCCTCGACAAGGTTCGACTTGCCGCAGCCATTCGGCCCGACAATGCCGGTCAGGCCGCGTTCGATGACGAACTCGCCGGGTTCGACGAAGGACTTGAAGCCGAGGAGGCGAAGGCGCGAAAACTTCATTCGCGCCTGCCTGGAAGGCACAAAGGTGCGCTGACGCCGAAGCGCAGTCGCTCCGGCGCCGCCTGGACGTCAGAGCAGAGGGTCGATGATGGCCGATATTTCCTCAATCGACATCGCACCTTTGTAGGTTTTCCCGTTGATGAAGAAGGTCGGCGTCGAGTCGACCTTGAATTCATCGGCGCCGCGCTTCTGGACCGATCTCACATCGTCCAGAAGTTTCTGGTCCGTCAAGCAGGCCTCGAAGGACTCCTGTGTAAAACCGGCGAGCTTGGAGATCTGCAGCAGCGCATCCTTGGTATTGTTGACGCCGACCCAGTTGGCCTGCTGCTTGAACAGCACATCGACCATCGGGAAATAATTGTCCTTCGAACAGCGCGCCAGCATGAAACCGGCCTCGGCGCTCGGATCGAACGGGAATTCGCGCAGGATGTAACGCGCCTTGCCGGTGTCGATGTACTTCGTCTTCAACTCAGGGAAGGTGGTCGCGGCGAAATGCGCACAATGCGGGCAGGTCATCGAGGCATATTCGACGATGGTGACCTTGGCGTCATCCTTGCCGAGCTGCTTGTCGGGCAAAGCGCCGGGCTTCAGCAGTTCGGCCATGTCGACATTGCCGGAAGACTCCGGGACCTTGACGGCGGCCGGAGTGGCAGGCGTCGAAGCCGGCATTGCGGGAGCCGCAGGCTTCACATCCGCTGCTTTGGCATCCTCGCCTGAATCGCTGCATGCGGCGAGCATAGCCACTGCCGGAATGACGGCCAGCGAAGACAGGAGGTTTCTGCGGGACAAGCTACGGTTCATGCGAATCACCTGACTGTGGTTTGATTTTGCAACGCAAAGGCTAGAAAAGGCGAGAGTTGGCGGGAATTAAGGCATCGCCGTCCCCATTCCAATCGCCAAACTCTACATGCAGGATCACGAATGCGCGAGATAGATGACGCGTTCATGACCGACTGATTACCGGTTGATTACCTTGGCCGCTTCCTTTGGCCAAGAATTGTGGCGCCAAGACGCTCCAGCGAGGCGCGCAAGCCTTCATCCTCGATCTTGCCGACGGTATCGGACAATTTGGTCTTTTCGACGGAAGTCAGTGCTCTCGGCGTCGGTTTCGGCCGGGCTTTGTCCCTCAGCACCGGCTTTTGCACGATCCGGATCCTGCCGATCGCGTTGAAGCCGAGAAAGGCATTGACGCGGTTGATGATCTCGCCGGTCTCGTGCTGTAGGTGCAGCGCGGCCATGCCTTCGCAGGCGATGACCAGCACCGCCGGCTCGAACGGATCGTCCTCATGCATGCGGCGCGGCCACTGGATTTTTTCGGGGCGCGAATGGCCGGCGAGCCTGGGGCCGGCGATCTCTTCCCATGACTGCACCAGCCCGATCGAAATGCCGGCCCGCTTGCGCAGCACGGGGTCGAGGATCGCGGTCGCGAGATCGCTCACCGGAACGGGATTGCCGTAAGGCGTTCTCCCTGCCATGTACGTTCTCCAGCCACGCTCCTCACCAGCCTAGAGCCAGCCCGCGATCAATGGCACTGCACGAACAGACCCGCAAGGCCGCATCCGGACCAACTCTATCGGGAGAGATCGCCGCGCGTCTGCTTGCCTGGTACGACGCGCACCATCGCGAACTGCCGTGGCGGATCACGCCGCACGCCGCGGCCGGCGGGGCACCGCCGGACCCCTATCGCATCTGGCTTTCGGAAGTGATGCTGCAGCAGACCACGGTCGAAGCGGTAAAATCCTATTTTCGCGCCTTTGTCGAGAAATGGCCTGATGTGAAGGCGCTGGCGGCTGCGCCGGCCGAGGATGTGATGAAGGCCTGGGCCGGGCTCGGCTATTATTCACGGGCGCGCAACCTCAAGGCCTGCGCCGATCTGGTTGCGAGCCAGGGCGGCCGTTTTCCCGACAACGAAACGGGATTGAGGGAATTGCCGGGGATCGGCGCCTATACGGCGGCGGCGATCGCGGCGATCGCCTTCGACCGTCCGGCGGCGGTCGTCGACGGCAATGTCGAACGTGTCATCTCGCGGCTCTATTCGATCGCAACGCGGCTCAGCGAGGCAAAGCCTGAAATCCGCGCGCTCGTCGCAAGACTGGTTCCGCAGACAAGGCCGGGCGACTTCGCCCAGGCAATGATGGACCTTGGCGCCACGATCTGCACGCCAAGACGGCCGCGCTGCATGCTGTGCCCGGTGCGCGAGGATTGCAGCGCCATCCTGTCCGGCGACCCCGAGCGCTTTCCGGTCCGCCTGCCCAAGGTCGACAAACCACTCAGGCGGGGTGCCGCCTTCGTCGCCGAGCGCGGCGACGGCGCCATCCTGTTGCGCAAGCGGCCTGACAAGGGCCTGCTCGGCGGCATGACCGAGGTGCCGACCACAGGTTGGACAGCGCGGATCGACGGTGCAACCACTTCGGAGGCAGCGCCCTTCCCTGCCGACTGGCGGCGCGCTGGAGAGATCGCGCATGTCTTCACCCATTTCGCGCTCGAGCTCGAAGTTTTTCACGCTCAAGTGAAAAGTGATGCGCCGGAAGGGCATTTCTGGTCGCTGGCCCATGACATTTCCGGAGAAGCGCTGCCGACCGTCATGAAAAAGGTCATCGAAGCAGCGATACCGGGCGCAACCAAAAAACACCGCCCAATTGACTAGCATTCGCTTTGAAAGGCCAGAAATGACTGAAATCCGCCATATCGTGTTCGACATCGGCCGCGTCTTGCTCCACTACGATCCGAACATTCCGTTCAGCCGCCTCATTCCCGATGCCGAAGAGCGCAAGTGGTTCTTCGACAATGTCTGCACGCATGACTGGAACATCGAGCAGGACCGTGGCCGGACGTGGGAAGAGGCGGAAGCGCTGCTGATCGCGGATTACCCGGATCATGCTGAAAACATTCGCAATTTCCGACGCTATTGGAACGACATGGTGCCGCATGCCTATGAGGACAGCGTCGCCATCATGCTCGGCCTGATCGAGAGGGGCCACGACGTGACCATGCTGACCAATTTCGCCGCCGACACGCTTGCCGAGGCAAGACTGCGCTTCGACTTCCTCAGCCGCCCGCGCGGCGTGACCGTGTCGGCCGACATCCGTGAGATCAAGCCCGACCGCGCCATCTACGACCATCACGTCGCCGCGTTCGAGCTCGAGCCATCAGCCACACTGTTCATCGACGACAGCCAAAAAAATGTTGACGGCGCCAAGGCGGCCGGCTGGCAGTCAGTGCTGTTCACGGATGCCAAGACGCTGCGGGCAGATCTTGCGGGGTATGGGATCGCGGTGTGAATGCGCGGAGGGCCGAAATAGCGCTCTACGGCGCCCCGCTCTGGCCTGCCGGCCATCTCCCCCTCAAGGGGGGAGATCAGCAGCAGCTGCGGCCGTTCTCACCTTGCAAGATCAAAAATTGGCGAAAGCGTTGATGATGACAGCAATCTCCCCCCTTGAGGGGGAGATGCCCGGCAGGGCAGAGGGGGGCCGTCGTAGAGCGCCGAATTTAAACCTTGAATCTCAGGCCCCTGCGCGCTCCATACCGAGCCTGGCGATGCGGCGCAGTTCGTCGATCGGGGTCAGGCCGCCCGAGCGCTCATAGTGCCAGAAGGTCCAGCCATTGCAGGCGTCCAGGCCCTGCACTTCGGCGCCGATCTTGTGGATCGAGCCGGCGCTGTCGCCGATGGCAACCGTGCCGTCGGCGCGTACCTTGGCCGACCAGCGCTTCTTGGCATCGTAAAGCGTGGCGCCGGGCTGCATAAGCCCGGTATCGATGAGGCTGACAAAGGCGACGCGCGGCTCGGCGCGCTTGCCGGTGAGCACGGTAAGATCGGCGCTTTCCAGCGGCCGCACGGCATCGATGCGCTCATTGGCGGCGTCGATATAGGCCTGCTCGCGCTCGATGCCGACGAAATGGCGGCCGAGGCGCTTGGCCACGGCACCGGTGGTGCCGGAGCCGAAAAACGGGTCGAGCACGATGTCGCCCGGCTTGGTCGAGGCCATCATGATGCGGGCGAGCAGCGCTTCCGGCTTCTGCGTCGGATGCAGCTTGTCGCCATTGTCGTTCTTCAGCCGCTCGCCGCCAGTGCAGATCGGGAACAGCCAGTCGGAGCGCATCTGGATGTCGTCGTTCGATGCCTTCATGGCTTCGTAATTGAAGGTATAGCCCTTGCCCTTCTGGTCGCGCGAGGCCCAGATCATGGTCTCATGCGCGTTCTGGAAACGGCGACCGCGGAAATTCGGCATTGGGTTGGTCTTGCGCCAGACGACATCGTTGAGGATCCAGAAGCCGAGATCCTGCATCTTGGCGCCGACGCGGAAGATGTTGTGGTAGGAGCCGATGACCCAGATGGTGCCATTCGGCTTCAGCACGCGGCGTGCCGCCAGGAGCCAGGCGCGGGTGAAGGCGTCATAGGCCTCGAAACTCTCGAACTGGTCCCAGTCGTCGTCGACGGCGTCGACCTTGGACTGGTCGGGCCGGTGCAAATCGCCGTCGAGCTGCAGATTGTAAGGCGGATCGGCGAAGATGACGTCGATGGATTTTTCCGGCAGCCGGTCGAGCGCGGCGACGCAATCGCCCTTGAGGATCGTGTCCAGCCACTCGGATTGCTGGGGGGCGTGGGAGAGGTCGGCGACAAGACGCACGGCAGACATTTTTACACCCAAGGCACGCGTTACTGTTTACTCCCCGTTATGGTTACCGATCAGCGTAAATATTCGGTGAAGGACGCAACGGTCCAGGCAGCCCTGTCGTCGTTAATTTGCGCAGTCCGGCCCGTTGGTGTATGTCGCGCCGCTTGAGCCCCGCCGGGCTTCCCCCCTCGTTTCGGATTGCCATGCCCCAGCCAGACCTTGTCATCTTCGATTGCGACGGCGTGCTCGTCGATTCCGAAATCATCGCAGCCCGTGTCGAGGCCGAATTGCTGACCTTGGCCGGATATGAAATCTCGGCCGAGGAATACGCCGAAACCTATGCCGGACTGACTTTCAAGGACATCATGATGCGGGTCGAGGCGAAGTCCGCGATCCCGTTCCAGGCCTCGATGATCGACCGGGCCGAGGAGCTGGTCGACCGCAAACTGCGCAGCGACGTTCGCGCCATTGACGGCGTGCGCGAGGCGGTCGCCGCAGTGACAGCGCCGCGCTGCGTCTGCTCGAACTCACGCTTGGAGCGGGTCGAGTTCATGCTGGAGAAAGTAGGCCTGCTGCCGTTCTTCGCCGGCCGGATTTTTTCGGCGCTGGAGACACCAAGCAAGAAAACCAAGCCCGCGCCGGATGTGTTCCTGCTCGCGGCGGAGCAACTCAACGCCAATCCGGCAAACACCTTCGTCATCGATGATTCGGTGCACGGCGTCACCGGCGCCAGGGCCGCCGGCATGCGCGTGATCGGCTTCACCGGCGCCGCGCACAGCTATCCCGGCCATGCCGATGTGCTGACCGAAGCCGGCGCCGAAACCGTCATCCGCCGCTGGGCCGAACTGAAAAGTGTGATTGCCGCTCTGTCGGAGTGGTCGGACGCCTGAACCGATCAGTCCTTGGCTTTGGCCGACTTGGCCGGTTTCTTCTTTGCCCTGTTGTAGGCAATAGCGGCACGGACGAGCGCTTTCAGCGCATCCGCATCGATCTCGTCGCCCTCCGACACATCGATGGCGCGCCACACCTTGCCGTTGAGCCCGTTGTTGAACAGCCTGTCGGGATCCGGCAGGCTGGCGCCATGGGAAAAGGTCAGCTTCACCTTGTCCTTGTGAGCGTTGCCGACGGCGATCATGCCGTCGCGCGACCATACCGGGCTGCCCATCCACTTCCACTCCTCGATGATTTCCGGATCGGCGTCGAGGATGGTCTTGCGCAGGCTGGCCAACGTCTTGCCCCGCCAATCGTCCAGCTCCCGGATTCGGGCATCTATCCGCTCGGAGGCAGAGGCGCCTCCCTCGTCTTTGCTCGACATACTGGTCTTCATGGTCTGCCTCCGTTCACATCTTCTCGCCGGGCAATCGGCTGGCCTGCTTCACCCAGGAGGCGAAGCGGGCTTCGTCGATCTCTTCGCCTTCATGGATGTCGAGATAGCGCACTTCCTTTTGCCTGGAACCGCCGGGAGGCACAGGATCGAGCGACGTGCCGCGAAAGAAGGCGACTTTGACGTATCTGGTGAAGCAATGCAGGCTGAGGAACCAACCCTCGCCCTCGATGCCATAGAACGGTGAGTTCCACTTCACCGCCTTGTAGACGCCGGGGACGGCGCTGACGATAAGTGCGTCGATCCAGCGCCCGACATCGCTTTTCCAGCCCGGCATGGCAGCAATATATGCCTGCACCGGAGCGTCCCCATAGGCCTTCGGGATCTGCGGGTTGCCGCCCGAAAGCAGGACCGGCTTTTCCGGCTTGTCTGGGGCCGGTTTTGCGACCTTCGATTTTCCCGGCGCCTTGGCCATGTCCTACCCTTGCGCGCCCTGCTCGCCACGCGATCTCGCGACGTAAGGCAGCACGAACATGTAGAGGCCGCTGAACAGCAGCAGGAATAGCGGCAGCAGCGGCGAATAGACCACCCAGGCCGGAGGTTGCCCGAACGCCATGGTGATGAAATTGGCTGCCACGGTCAGCGTGAAGATGATCGACAGCCAACGATGGGTTTGACGTATCCATTTGCTCAAATTCATTGCAACCTCCTCTTGAAACCAGCGCCTACCAACGCGCCAGCTGGGTGATCTGGATCAGATTGCCGCAGCTGTCGTTGAGCTGGGCGATGGTCGAGCCGGTCACTTCTGTCGGCGCCATGGCGAACGCACCGCCGCGTCCCTTGATGCGCTCGTAATCACCCTTGACCTCGTCGGTGAACAGCATGAGCGCGGGCTGCCCCTGCTTGAAGATGGCCTGCTGGTAGGCCTTGGCGGCCGGGTTGTCGTTGAGCGCCAGCTGTAGCTCGATTCCGTCGGGCTCATCGGGTGAGGTGACGGTCAGCCAACGAAAAGGCCCATTGCTGAAGTCGGCCTTCACGGCAAAGCCCAGCACGTCGGTGTAGAAGCGCAGTGCGTTGTCCTGGTTGTCCACATAGACGCTGGTCAGCTTGATCTTCATCGATTTTGTCCTTTTTGCATTCGGTGCCCCGCAGTCAGGGCATGGTACCGGCAGGCTTCAATCCGGCTTCGCCAGAAGCTGCTCCAGCTTGGTGAGAAATTGCTGCCACCCGGCCCTGGCGCCGCCATAGGCCTGCTTCTGGCTCGGCTGGAAGCCCGACTGCTCGACGCGCAGATGGGTCCCCGTGCTGGTGGGCGTGAGCGTGAACGTCACCACGCTCTTCAGATTGTAGGCGGCATCCTCATGCGCAAAATCCCAGCTGTAGGACAGCGTCCTGCCTTGCTCGACGGCGAGGACCTCGCAATCGAGCACGCCGCCCCAGTCGCCGCGAAGATTGAAGCTGTGGCCGACGACAGGCTTGAAATCGTTCTTCATGAGCCATTCCTCCATCAGATGCGGCTGCGTCAACGCGCGCCAGATCTTCTCCGCCGGCCAGGATATTTCACGTTCGACGACGACGGTGCGCAGTTCGGGATTGCTCACTGGTCCATCCTTTTCAGCAGGTTCTCGAGGTCATCGAAGCGGCCCTCCCAGAATCCTGTCATTTGAACTGTCCAGTCGGTCAGCGGACCAAGTGCCTCGGGCTGGGCGCTGTAGTGGGTCTGGCGTCCGGCGTGGCGGTCACGCACCAGCCCGGCCAGCTTCAGGACGCCGAGATGCTTCGACACCGCCGGTTGCGAAACCCCGGACTGCGCCGTCAGCGCCCCCACGGTCTGCTCACCCTGGCGGCAAAGGCGCTCGAAGATGGACCGCCGGGTCGGGTCGGCAAGCGTTCTGAACAAAGTATCGTGGGCGTCTGGCATAGGATCGATAACCTGCGAGATATTGATTTACGTATAACCGCCGGGCTATGGATGAGTCAAGTGCGCTGGCGGAATGGATCGAGATTTAAAGGCAGACGCGACCTGCCCGCAGGCGCACACCTGCAGGATCACGATCGGATCGTTGGATGTTTCAAAGAGTTGACCGGCACCGTCGCAGCAGCGACGGCGCCCAGGCGCTTAGTTCGTCGCGGGAGCGCGCTTCTTTTTCTTGCCGGACTTCTTGTCCGCCGCCGCCGGCGCGGTGTCGTCATAGCCGGCATAGACAGTGTAATCCCGGGCGGAAGGTTCGGGCACGACGACGTTGGGATCGGTGAACACGAACTGGGTGGCGGTCGAGGGATCGCTGACCTGGATCTGATAGGGGTGGATCTGCGAATAAAGTACGTCGGGGCCGTGCATGACGGCAATGCGGATCGGCATGGTGATGGTGCCGGGGGCGAACAGCGGTCCCGGCACGATCTTGCCGGCAACGCCAACCTTCATCGTCAACTGGCCGTTGGCACGGCTGCAATCGCGGCTCACATCGCTGATCGAGGCCTGGTAGATGATCTTGGCCGGATCCTTGTTCGGATCGACGATGGAGCCGTCAGGCGCCGTCTGCGCGGCGGCAGCGGCCTCGGCATCCTGTGTTGCATCAGCCTTTTTCTTTTTCGGCTGCGGCGCGCCCTTGGCGTAGGTATTGAAGTATGCGGTGCCGTCCCGCACCGTCACTTTCGGGCAGTAGGCCTGCAACTGGCTGGCGAGAACCTTGGGATCCTGAGGCGGTATTGGCGCATTCGGGTCGGTCTTCTTGCCGAAACCGAGATTGAGGATGCCATTGTCGCTCGATTGGCAACCGGCGGCGGCAAGCATAAAGCCGGTTAGCGCCAGACCCGCGACAAAGCGACGGTTGAACTTATGAAACGCCATGAAACTGCACTTCCCTCTCGCAAAGTTGGTGACGTATAGCAACGCCACGGCAAAAATGCGACTGAGGCGGCTCGGAAAATTAACCAATTGCCGTGGATGAAACCGGCGGCAGCAATGGACCTTTGACGATGCGCTATGTGAGTACCCGCGGGGATGCACCCGTGCTTGGATTTGCCGATGCGGTGCTGGCGGGGCTGGCCCGCGACGGCGGGCTTTATGTGCCGCAGACATGGCCGCAGTTTTCGGCAGCCGAGATCCGCGCCATGCGCGGCCTGCCATATGCGGACCTCGCCATCCGCGTGCTGACGCCGTTCCTCGGCGGCGAGATCGCCGCACCCGTCTTCGAGCGCCTGGTGCGAGAAGCCTATGCCACCTTCCGCCACCGGGCCGTCTGCCCGCTGGTGCAGACCGGCGCCAACACGTTCATCCTCGAGCTCTTCCACGGTCCGACGCTGGCCTTCAAGGACGTTGCCATGCAGCTGCTTGCTCGGCTGATGGACCATGTACTGACTGAGCGTGGCCAGCGCGCCACCATCGTCGGCGCGACCTCGGGTGACACTGGCGGCGCCGCCATCGATGCCTTTGCCGGCCGCGACCGAACTGACATTTTCGTGATGTTCCCGCATGGCCGCGTCTCGCCGGTGCAGCAGCGGCAGATGACGACATCGACTGCCGCCAACGTCCAGGCGCTGGCGATCGAAGGCAATTTCGACGATTGCCAGGGCCTGCTGAAGGATATGTTCAACGATCATCGTTTTCGTGATCGCGTGTCGCTGTCGGGCGTCAATTCGATCAACTGGGCCCGCATCATGGCCCAGATCGTCTATTATTTTTCCTCGGCGCTTTCGCTCGGCGCGCCGGACAGGCCGGTCTCCTTTACCGTGCCGACCGGCAATTTCGGCGATATTTTCGCCGGTTACGCCGCCAAGAAGATGGGCCTGCAGATCGAGCGGCTGATCGTCGCCACCAACGACAACGACATATTGGCGCGCACTTTCGCGACCGGTGAATACCGCACCAAGGGTGTGTTTGCGACGACGTCGCCATCGATGGACATCCAGGTATCGTCGAACTTCGAGCGGCTGCTGTTCGAGGCCTGCGACCGTAACGCAGAGACGGTGCGGCGTTACATGGCCGGCCTCAAGCAATCCGGCGCCTTCACCATCGAAACCGCGGAAATCGACCGGATGCGGTCCGAATTCGACGCCGGACGCGCTGATCTGGACGAGGTTGCCGCCACCATCCGTTCAACGCTCGAATCCAGCAATTATCTGCTCGATCCGCACACGGCCGCGGCCGTGCATGTCGCCGCCGGCAAGGCTGACGGTGCAGTGCCGATGGTGGTGCTGGGCACGGCGCACCCGGCCAAGTTCCCGGCCGCGGTCGAAGCCGCCTGCGGCGTGTCGCCGGCCCTGCCCGCATGGCTGGGGTCCTTGATGTCAGCCGACGAAAAGTACACGGTACTTCCATCCGACCTGAAAATGGTGGAAGATTACGTGAGCCGCCACTCAAGGGCAGCGCGTTAGGGAGTACTTGCCATATGGGTGTTGAGGTAAGCCGTCTGTCGAACGGCCTGACAGTCGCCACCGAAACCCTTCCAAGCCTCGAATCCGTTGCCCTTGGCGCCTGGGTCAAGTCCGGCGCCCGCAATGAGCGTGACGACGAGCACGGAATGGCCCATCTGCTCGAGCATATGGCCTTCAAGGGTACGAAAAGGCGGACGGCCTTCGAGATCGCCTCGGAAATCGAGGATGTCGGCGGCGAGATCAATGCCGCCACATCAGTCGAGACGACGTCCTATTACGCCAGGGTGCTGTCCGACGATGTGCCGCTGGCGGTGGATATCCTTGCCGATATCCTGCAGGAGTCCGAATTCGACCCAGAGGAACTGGAGCGCGAGCAGCATGTGATCCTGCAGGAGATCGGCGCCGCGCACGACACGCCCGACGACATCGTCTTCGACCGTTTCACCGAGACCGCCTTCCGCCACCAGACGATCGGCCGCTCGATCCTCGGCACGCCGGAAACCGTCAAATCCTTCACCTCCAAACAGCTGCATGATTTCATCGAGCGCCAATATGGCGCCGAGAAGATGGTGATCGTCGCGGCCGGCGACATCAAGCATGACAATTTCGTGCGCGAGGTCGAAAAGCAGCTCGGCGGTTTCCGCAGCAAGTCCGACAGCACGATACCCCAATATGCGCAGTATGTCGGCGGCGATTTCCGCGAGGATCGCGACCTGATGGACGCGCAGATCGTGCTCGGCTTCGAAGGCCGAGCCTATCATGTGCGCGATTTCTACGCTTCGCAGGTGCTGTCGATGATCCTCGGCGGCGGCATGTCGTCCCGGCTGTTCCAGGAGGTCCGCGAAAAGCGTGGCCTGTGCTATTCGGTCTATGCCTTCCACTGGGGTTTTTCCGATACCGGCATCTTCGGCGTTCATGCCGCGACCGGGCAGAGCGACATTGCCGAACTGGTGCCGGTCATTATCGACGAGCTGCAGAAGGCCGGCGAGAATATCCTTCAGGAAGAGCTCGACCGCGCCCGCGCGCAATATCGCGCCGGCCTGATCATGTCGGCTGAAAGCCCGGCCAGCCGCGCCTCGCAGATCGCCAGGCAGCTGCTTCTGTTCGGTCGGCCGATCGCCAAGGAGGAATTGATGGAACGGCTGTCGGCGCTGACCGTCGAGCGGCTGACCGACCTTTCGTCCCGGCTGTTTTCGACCAAGCCGACGCTGACCGCGGTTGGACCGGTGGGTACGCTCGCGCCCTATGAGGCGATTCTCGATTCGCTTGCGGGCACGCACACCACGGCCCGCAAGCTCGCCGTCTAAGCCTTCAAGCGCCGGTGTTCGCGCTCCCTTTCTTTCGCCGTGACCTGCCGGCACTGAAAGGCGACCGGGTCATGCTGCGCGTGCCCTACACCAACGACTATCGCGAATGGTCGGCGGTGCGCGGCGAAAGCCGTGCCTTCCTCGAACCGTGGGAGCCGCGCTGGACGCCCGATGAACTCGACCGCACCGCCTGGCGGCTGCGCATCGGCCGCTACCGCGAAGACTATGCGCAGGGGACAGCCATCGCCTTCTTCATCTTCGAGAAGGCGAGCGGCAAGCTTGCCGGCGGCATTACGCTCGGCAATATCCGCCACGGCGTCTCGCAAAGCGGCCATGTCGGGTACTGGATCGGGGAGCGGTTCGGCGGCCGCGGCCTGATGACCGACGCGGTCAAGGTGGTCTGCCGCTTCGCCTTCGATACGCTGCGGTTGCACCGGATCGAAGCTGCCTGTATTCCCGACAATGTCCGGTCGATCCGCGTGCTTGAAAAAGCCGGATTCCGGCGCGAAGGACTTCTGCGATCCTACCTCAGGATCAACGGCATCTGGCAGGACCACTACCTCTACGCCCGGATCGCGGACGATCCGCCGGGCGCTGGAACGAAGGACTGATTTTTGACGAATTTCCTGCGAAACGGGTCGCTGTTGGCCTTTGTTCTGGCGGTTGTCGTCACGCTTTGCGCGGCGCTCCCGGCCTTCGCCGTCGAACCGATCAAGATTGCCCGCGACGATGTCGCGCTCGACCTGTCGCGCGCCGTCCAGATCTACGTCAATCAGGGCGAAAACTTCCAGGTGTCGACCGCGCCCGGTCCCGACGGCATCGTGCGGCGCATCGAGGTCGAGGCCAATGACGCGCGCTCGAGCGGCGACTGGGCGGTATTCGCGCTCGCCAACACCACCGACCAGCAGCTCGACCGGCTGATCGTGGCGCCGCATTTCCGGCTGGTGAATTCCGGCATCTTCTGGCCCGATCTCGGCGCCACCCGCATCGCCGCGATCACCCCCAGCGAGGGCTTCGCGCTCGACCGGCAGTCAAGCTCCGACGCCGACGTGTTCCGGGTGACGCTGAACCCGGGAACGGTGATCACCTTCATCGCCGAACTCGCCTCGCCGAAGCTGCCGCAGGTCTATCTATGGGAGCCGGAAGCCTACAAGGACTCGGTCAATTCCTATACGCTGTTCCGCGGCATCGTCATCGGCATCGCCGGGCTGCTGGCGCTCTTCCTGACCATCCTTTTCGTCGTCAAGGGAACCTCGATGTTTCCGGCGACAGCCGCACTTGCGTGGGCGGTACTTGCCTATATCTGCGTCGATTTCGGCTTTCTAAACAAGATCATAGAGATATCGCCCGGGAACGAGCAGATGTGGCGGGCGGGAACGGAGGTGGCGCTTGCGGCGACCTTCGTGGTGTTCCTGTTCGCCTATCTCAACCTCAACCGGTGGCACGGCCATTTCAGCTATGGCGCGCTGGTCTGGATCCTCGGCCTGGTGCTGATTGCGGGTGTGGCCATCATCGATCCGGCCGTCGCCGCCGGTATTGCCCGGCTGTCCTTCGCCGCCACCGCGCTGACCGGGCTTGGCCTCATCATCCTGCTCGGTCTTCGTGGTTATGACCGTGCGATCATGCTGGTGCCCAGTTGGGTGATGGTGCTGCTATGGCTATGCGGGTCGTGGATGGCGATCACCGGCATGCTCGACAACGACATCGCCCAGCCGGCATTGGGCGGCGGGCTGATCCTGATCATCCTTTTGATCGGCTTCACCGTCATGCAGCATGCCTTTGCCGGCGGCGCGCTGCATCAGGGCCTGTTCTCCGACCTCGAACGGCAGGCGCTAGCCGTAGCCGGCTCCGGCGACACGGTGTGGGACTGGGACGTGCTGCGCGACCGCGTCGTCACCAAGCCCGACGTCAGCATCCAGCTTGGCCTCGCTCCCAACAGCCTGGGGGGTGCGGCCCGCAACTGGCTGCCGGTGCTGCATGCCGACGACCGCGACACGTTCCGCACCACGCTCGACGTGGTGCTCGAACATCGGCGCGGCCGGGTCTCGCAGAATTTCCGCCTGCGCGGCGCCGACGGGCACTACCACTGGTTCTTGCTTCGGGCGCGGCCGGTGATCGGCTCGGATGGCGAAGTGATTCGCTGCGTCGGCACCATGGTCGACGTTACCGAGCAGAAAAAGTCCGAGGAAAGGCTGCTGCACGATGCCGTTCACGACAATCTGACCGGCCTGCCCAACCGCGAACTTCTGATGAACCGGCTGGAAGCCATCATCTCGATCGCGCGCACCGAAGAGAAGGTGCGCCCCACCGTCTTCGTCATCGACATCGACCGTTTCAAGCAGGTCAATGACGGGCTTGGCATCTCGGCCGGCGACACCATCCTGCTCACCATTGCGCGCCGCTTGCACCGGCTGTTGAAACCTAAGGATTCGCTGTCGCGCTTTGCCGGTGACCAGTTCGCCCTGATGCTGCTCTCCGAACAGGAACCCTCCCGCATCGCGGCGGTGGCAGACGCCATCAAGCACGCCATCAACAACCCGATCACCTTCGCCAAGCGCGAGATCGTGCTGACTGCCTCGATCGGCCTGATCACCTGGACCTCGGCGCAGACTTCGGCAGAAGACATGGTCAAGGACGCCGAGCTTGCCATGCACCAGGCCAAGCGCTTCGGCGGCGACAGGATCGAGCCGTTCCGGCCGGCCTTCCGCACCGTCGGCACCGACCGGCTGCAATTCGAATCCGATCTGCGCCGCGCCATCGAGCGGCGTGAGTTCACCCTTGCCTACCAGCCGATCGTACGGCTGGAGGACGGCAGCATTGCCGGCTTCGAGGCGCTGCTGCGTTGGGACCATCCGCGCCGCGGCATGATCCCGCCGGGCGATTTCATCCCGGTCGCCGAAAGCTGTGGCCTGATCGTGCAGCTTGGGCTGTTTGCCATGCAGCAGGCGGCCGAAGACCTCGCCGGTTGGCAAAAGCAGATCGGCGACACGCCGCTGTCGGTGTCGGTCAATCTGTCCAGTCGCCAGCTGATCCGCCGCGACCTGGTCAGCGATGTCCGCTCGGTCATCGCCCGCGCCAATCTGAAGCCGCGCTGCTTCCGGCTCGAACTTACCGAATCGCTGGTCATGGACAATCCAGAGCAGACCTCGCATGTGCTGACCAAGCTCAAGCAGCTCGGCATCGGCCTGTCGCTGGACGATTTCGGCACCGGCTATTCCTCGCTCGCCTATCTGACCCGCTTCCCCTTCGACACCATCAAGATCGACAAGAGCTTCGTCGACGACGCGACGCCGAAGCGGGCGGTGCTGCTCAAATCCATGGTCAACATGGCGCATGAACTCGGCCTGTCGGTGGTGGCCGAGGGCATTTCCGACGAAAGCGATGCGCTGGAATTGCGCCAGATGGGCTGCGAATATGTGCAAAGCTTCATGTTCGGCGCGCCGATGCCAGGCGACCAGGTGCTGAAGGCGTTGAAAGAACAGTACCCGATGACGCAGGCGTGATGGGTGAGGCATGCGTCGTGCAGGCGCGTGGTTACATTGGAATGAACCCCGAAAATTAGCTGAAGCGACCGCGCCTTCGTCATCCTGGGGCGAAGCAAGGAGCGCAGCGACGCGGCGCAGACCCTAGGATGACGAAAGTGGCGGGCGGCTTCGGCTAGTCGCGAAGGTTCGGCGGAACGTCGGCGAAGGCGAGGCTTCAGGCGTGCCCCGCGGCCAGGCTCAAATGCGCCAGATCAATCCCGATCGATGCCAGGATGCGGTCGTACTTCCGCTCGATGTCGGCGTCGAACAGCAGCTCCGGCGTGGCCGGACAGGTCAGCCAGCCATTCTCGGCGATCTCGGTTTCCAGCTGGCCGGCGCCCCAGCCGGAATAGCCGAGCGCCATCAACGCGCGCCGCGGGCCGCGGCCGGACGAGATGGCGCGCAATATGTCGACCGTCGCGGTCAGGCAGATATCGTCGGAGACGGTGAGCGAGGATTCCACCCGGTAGTCGCCCGAGTGAAGGACGAAGCCGCGGCTGCGGTCCACTGGGCCGCCATTGCGCACCACGAAGTCGCGGGCCTGCGCAGGCAGCCTGATCGCCTCCTGTTCGTTCATGATGCCGAGCTGCACCAGAAGATCGGGAAACAGCATCTGCTGCGTCTGGTTGATGATCAGGCCCATGGCGCCTTCATCGCTGTGCGCGCAGATGTAGATGACCGAGCGCGTGAAGCGATCGTCCTTCATGCCGGGCATGGCAATCAGGAACTGGTCGTCAAGAAAGCCGCGTCCACCGGCTGTCTTTTTGTGGCGCAACAAGTCCATGGACTGGAGCGTAACGCGTTTCCGGGACGCCGAAAAGATGCGCCGCGTGCGATTCGGCCAAAGCCCAACGGTTGGAACAACGGAATCTTGACTGCGAACTTCACTCGGCCGATTGCTTGAAGCCAACTGTTCCTTGCCCGAAGGTCACGCAAATATGATACGCAGAGCGCCATGAAAACATTGCGCGGCCATGAACTGACGATCAAATCAACGCCATGCAAAGCTTGAAAATCCTGCTGCTCGGTATTGCTATCGGATGCGGAGCAGTCCTGCCCGCCGCCGCCTCCTCGTCGGAATGGTACAACAGCGAAGGCGGCAAGGTGCGGCTGGTGACAACAGGCAAGGCCGACGAGGCCGGTCGCATACAGGGCGTGCTCGACATCGCGCTCAAGCCCGGCTGGAAAACTTATTGGCGCGATCCGGGCGACGCCGGCGTGCCGCCGCAGATCGACGTTTCGGCCAGCACCAACATCACCGATGCGGCGTTTTCCTTCCCGCCGCCGCAGCGCCATGACGACGGCTACGGCAAATGGGCCGGCTACAACCATCCGGTCTCGCTGCCGGTGACATTCACTTTGTCGTCGCCTGGGGATGCGGCCGTCATCGATGCCGACATCTTTCTCGGCATCTGCGAGACGATCTGTATTCCGGTGCAGACGCGGCTGAGCGTCGATCCCGCCGCCGATCCCGACAATGCCGAGGATGCGGCGCTGGTGAAGGCTGCACTCGCCACCTTGCCCGCGCCTGCCAAGCCCGATTTCGGGATCAAGGTGCTGCCGGGCGACCATGAGACGCTGATGGTCGAGGCGACTTTTCCCGGAGATCCGGAGGCGGCGGATTTATTCGTCGCCGGGGGACGCGATTATATGTTCGGGGCGCCTGCACGCAGCGAAAAGGACGGCCGGCTGGTATTTACCATTCCGATCCTCGACCGGCCGTCGACGACACCGACCGATGGCGGGTTGTATTACACCCTGACAAGTGCCGAAGGCGCGGTCGAGGGCGTTCTGCCGTTCCCCTGATACCGAACCCGATCAGGGCTTTCCCTTGATCCAGGCCTTGTCGGCGGTTGCGGGAGATGCCCGATTTCGCTATCGCAAGAAACCTTCCCTGCTTTTCACACGAGGACCATCATGACGATTGCCGTTGGCGACAAACTGCCCGATGCGACCTTCAAGGAAATGACCGCCGACGGCGCCAAGGTGATCACCTCGGCCGAGATTTTCGCGGGCAAGAAGGTCGTGCTGTTCGGCGTTCCAGGCGCCTTCACGCCGACCTGCAGCAACAATCATCTGCCGGGCTATCTCGAGAACCACGATGCCATCCTGGCCCGCGGCGTCGACACCATCGCCGTCGTGTCCGTCAACGATGTCCATGTCATGGGCGCCTGGGCGAATTTCACCGGCGGTCAAGGCAAGATCCTCTATCTCGCCGACGGCAATGGCGACTTCGCCAAGTCGATCGGCCTCGACTCCGACTATTCCAGCGGCGGCATGGGATTGCGCTCGAAGCGCTTCTCGATGATCGTCGACAACGGCAAGGTCACGGCGCTCAATGTCGAGACCAAGCCAGGAGTCGACACGTCGGGTGCCGCTCACATTCTGAGCCAGCTCTAAACCGCGGCCGCCTCGGCTCATGAGCGCCATGGCCTGACGACCACGCGCTTCCGGCCGGATTGCCTGCTTTGGGGGACATCGACGATGTTTGACATCATCTGGCGCAGCATTGCGATCGGCATCGGCGCCACCGTGCTGATGGATCTTTGGGCGCTGTTCCTGCATCTGGCGCTCAGTCAGCCGCGGCCGAACTGGGGGCCGCCCGGCCGCTGGGTCTGGCACCTTAGGGAAGGCAAGGTTTTCCACGACGATATCGCCCATGCCGCACCCTATGCGCATGAGCAGGCGCTGGGCTGGGCCTTCCATTATGTCACCGGCATCGTCTACGGCTTCATCCTGGTGGCGCTGGCGGGCACGGCATGGCTGGACGCGCCGACCTTCCTGCCGGCCTTCATCCTCGGCATGGTCACCATCGGCGCCGGCTGGTTCCTGCTGGCGCCCGGCATGGGCGCCGGCTGGGCTGCGTCAAAGCGCCCCAACGCGATGCAGATCCGCGCCTTCAACGTGATCTCGCACACGGTGTTCGCGCTCGGCCTCTACGGCACGGCCCTGCTGATCCGCTGAGGACAGGTTCTATCCGCTGGTCGCCAGCGGCTTCATCGCGGCTACGGTATCGATGATCTCCTGACATCCGCTTTAGCGCGGCGCCAGACTGTCTATCGGCCGCCATCCGTGGACGACGCGGCGCGTGCCGACATCATAGGCGAAGTAATTGCCGCCGCCGGCCGGCTGATCCGCCGCGCGGCTGATTGCGCGGCCGCTGAGCGAGAGCAGCAAGAGCGTTCCGACGCCGCCATGGCCGACGAAGGCAATGTCGCCGCCGTCGGCAGCACCCAGCACCGTTTCGACCTCGCTGACAATGCGTTGCTGGGCGTCGATGGCCCGTTCCCAGCCGCGGATGCTTTTGTGCGGGTCGGCGAAGAACTGGTCGGCGACCACCTCGAACTCCGGCGGCGGCAGGAAGCCGGTTGCCGACCGATCGTTCTCATGCATGCGCTCCCTCACCTCGACCGCGAGGCCGAGGTGTTTGCCAAGGATCTCGGCGGTTTCGATCGCCTTGCGCTCGGCCGACGAGACGACACGGCGAATCGACCCGACCCATGGCTGATCGAGCATGGCTGATGCTGTCGCTCGTCCGATCTCGGACAGCCCCCAGTGCGGCACGGGAACGTTGGCATCGATCTGAACCTGGGGATGGGTGATGTAGTATACGATCGGCATGAGTGAGGTCTCCTGCCGATAGCTTGAGCTCAATAGCTCTGGGTCGAGCGCCGTGCCCGCGGCGCCGGCTGCTTCTCGGATGCCGCCGGCTTCAGCGCCACTTTCGGCGCCGCAGGTTTGGCTGAGCCCCTCTTGAACGGCGCCATGCCTTCCCTTGCGAGTTCGTCGGCGCGTTCGTTCTCGGTGTGGCCGGCATGGCCCTTGACCCAGTTCCAGGTCACGTTGTGGCGCCGATTGGCCTCATCCAGCGCCTGCCACAGTTCACCGTTCTTGACCGGCTTCTTGTCGGCGGTCTTCCAGCCGTTTTTCTTCCAGCCGTGGATCCATTTGGAGATACCGTCCATGACATATTTGCTGTCGGTGTGAAGCTCGACGGCGCACGGCTCCTTCAGCGCATTCAGCGCCGAGATGGCGGCCAGCAGTTCCATACGGTTATTGGTCGTCTCGGCCTCGCCGCCCGACAATTCCTTGGTCTTGCCGTTGAAGCGCAGGATGGCGCCCCAGCCGCCGGGACCGGGATTGCCCGAGCAGGCACCGTCGGTGAAGATTTCGACCTGCTTGGTCATGTCAGTCCGTATTCCGAAGGCGACTTGATCGCGCGGTGGAAGCGCATGCGGCGGATATATTCGGTCGGATCGCGCTTCATGACCAGCCCGCCGTCGGGAACGGTCAGCCAGTCATAGAGCCGGGTCAGCATAAAGCGCAGCGCCGAGCCACGCGAAAGCATCGGCAGCGCTGCTTTCTCGCCCTCGCTCAAAGGCCGCACGCTCTGATAGCCGGCCAGCAGCGCCGTGCCTTTGGTCAGGTTGAAGGAGAAATCCTTCTCGAAACACCAGGCGTTGAGACAGGTGGCGACGTCATAGGCGTAGAGGTCGTGGCAGGCGAAATAGAAGTCGATGAGGCCGGACAGTTTCTCGCCGAGGAAGAAGACATTGTCGGGAAACAGATCGGCATGGATGATGCCTGCCGGCAGGCCCTGCGGCCAATGGCGTTCGAAATCCGCGAAATCCGCGTCGACCTCGGCCGCCAGTCCCGGCTCGACCTCGTCGGCTCGGTCGCGCGAGGCATTCCAGAGTTTGCGCCAGCCCTCGATGGCCAGTGCGTTGTTACGCGTCATCGCAAAATCCTGCCCGGCCAAATGCAGTGCGGCGAGGGACTTGCCGACCTCCGCGCAATGCGCCGCTGTCGGCCGCCGCAGCGACAGGCCTTCGAGGAAGGTGATGATGACCGCGGGACGGCCGGCCAGCGTGCCGATGACGGTGCCGTCATGCGCGGTCACCGGCAGCGGACAGGAAATGCCTTTGCGGGCGAGATGGCCCATCAGGCCGAGGAAGAACGGCAGGTCGGCCTTGTCGACGCGCTTCTCGTAGAGCGTCAGTATGTAAGAGCCGCTTGAGGTGTGCAGCAGGAAATTCGAATTCTCCGTGCCTTCGGCGATACCCTTGTAGGACAAGAGTTCGCCGACTGGATATGCCCTCAGGAACGCGCCGAGTTCGCCCTCATTGACGTCGGTGTAGACCGCCATGGCCTGTTCACGCGGCTCCGTTGACGAAGGCCATGTCGGCCCGCGTCAGTTCTACATCGCGCAGAACCCGCATGACTGGAAAATCCTCCGTTTCGGTGGCCGTGATCGCCAGGTCGATGTTCACCTCGAAGCGCTGGCGGAAGGCGTCGATGATCTCGTCGACGATGATCTCCGGCGCCGACGCGCCGGCAGACAGGCCGAGCGTCGAGATATTTGTGATGTCATTCCACGGAATTTCGGCGGCGCGCTGTACGAGAAGCGACATGGTGGCGCCGGCGCGCTCCGCCACTTCGACAAGACGGCGCGAATTGGAGGAATTGGGCGCACCGACGATCAGATAGAGATCGGCGCCGGCGGCGGTTTCCTTGACCGCTTCCTGGCGGTTGGTGGTGGCGTAGCAGATCGATTCGGCGGCCGGTGCATGCAGTTGCGGGAAGCGCTCCTGCAGCACCCGCAATATGCCGGCAGTGTCTTCGACCGACAACGTTGTCTGGCTTACGAAGCCGAGCGCTTCCGGGTCGGCGGGGGCAAAGGTCCCAGCGTCGGCTTCGGTCTCGATCAGCGTGACGGCGCCTTCAGCCAGTTGGCCCATGGTGCCGATCACTTCGGGATGGCCGGCATGGCCGATCAGAAGCACATGGCGGCCGAGCCGCTGATGGCGCATCGCCTGCTTGTGCACCTTGGACACCAGCGGGCAGGTGGCGTCGAGATAGAAGAGCTCGCGTGCCTTGGCGTCGGCCGGCACCGATTTCGGCACGCCGTGGGCCGAGAAGACAACCGGCGACTTGCGGTGCTCGGCCGGGATTTCCGAGAGTTCCTCGATGAAAACCGCGCCAAGGCTTTGCAGGCCCTCGACGACATAGCGGTTGTGCACGATCTCGTGGCGGACATAGACCGGCGCGCCGTATTTCTTCAACGCCAGCACGACGATCTGGATCGCGCGGTCGACACCGGCGCAAAAGCCGCGCGGCTGGCAGAGCCGGATCGTCAGCGGTGGTTTTGTGGCGGTCTGCAGCATGATTCCAGATCGGTTGATCGTATCGTGACGCGAAATGAGGTGTGCACCCCTGCCCTGTCAAGGGCAGTTGAGATCAGGTTGAATGGTCAACCTGATCTAACTCTTTGTTGGAGCATGATCTTGTCCGAAAACCGGTTCCCACTTTTCGGGATGATGCTCTGGATCATTCAGTCTTTGCCGGGCGGCGCAGCCTGATGATCAGAACCGCGGCAAGAGCCGCCGCCAGGCCATACCAGGTGAAGGCATATTGCAGATGAGAGTTCGGCAGGTCGATGATGGTGACGCCGCCGACCGGCAGCCCGCCCGGGTTCGGCGTCTTGTCGGCGTCGATGAAGATCGGCACCAGCACGGCACCGGCCGGCAGGCCGGCACTCGCCGCCATGACATCACGATCCTTCCAATAGAAGATGTTCTTGGCCACGTCATTGTCGGGCAGCATCATCGACGGCTTGGCCGGCAGCGGGTTGCGCGCCAGGCCGGTGACCGTGACCTTGCCGGTCACCTGCCCTTGCGGGCGCTTGGCGGCATCCTTGACATCATAGGGAACGAAGCCGCGGTTGATCAGGACATAGCGGCCATCGTCGAGGGCCAGCGGGGTATAGACGTTGAAGCCGGCGTCGCCGTCCCATGTGGCGTAGAAATGCCGCTCGCCGGAGTGCAGGAACGTCCCGCTGACGGTGACCGGCGTGTAGTCGACATCACCGGTGGCGGCGAATTCCTTCTCGACGTCCGCCAGCGGCTGCGGCGCTGAATGGGTGCGCTGGTCGATGGTCTGCAGAAGGGCTTCCTTCCAGTACAGGCGCTGCACCTGCCATGTGCCAAGCCCGAGCAGGATGACGAACACCACCAGGCCGAGGCCGAGCAGCAATGCCGTCTTCGGCCGCGAGCGGCCGGCGGGCTTGGTCAGCGCCTCGCTCATTGCCCTTGGTCCAGGCGGCCTTCGGCCGCCTTGTTGGCGTATTGAAGCGTCAGCAGCACCCCCTTGATCAACCTCAGCGCCGTCAGGCACAGTCCCACGGCCAGCGGTATCCAGATGATGAAATGCAGCCAGAGCGGCGGGCTCAGCGTGACCTCCACCCACAGCGCCAGCCCCACGACGATGAAGCCGATGATCAGGATGACGAACACCGCCGGGCCGTCGCCGGCATCGGCGTAGGAATAGTCGAGGCCGCAATTGTTGCAGCGCTTGCCGACGGTGAGGAAGCCGGAAAACAGCCGTCCTTCGCCGCAGCGCGGGCAGCGTCCGTGCAGGCCGGCCGAGATCGGCTCGATGGGTGGCCAGATCGCCCTGTCTTCACTCATGGATAGTCATGCTTTACGGCTCGATTTCGATCAGCGTTCCATCCGGCACCATAGTCCAGATTTCGTCCATGTCGCAGTCGGTAACCCCAATGCAGCCATCGGTCCAGTCGACCAATTGAAGCAGCCAGCCCGACCAGCCGAATCCGTTGGCCATTGATGGGGCGCCGAAAAGAAGAAAGGCGACCGCGTTGCCGCGACCGCCCTTCTGATTTGTCGGTTCGGTGAAAGCCGTCAGTGGCCTTCGATCACCGCGCCGACCGATCCCCAGACGTAGATCGATGCGAACAGGAACAGCCAGACCACGTCGACGAAGTGCCAGTACCAGGCAGCCGCCTCGAAGCCGAAATGCTGCTTGGGCGTGAAGTCGCCTTTCCAGGCGCGGATCAGGCAGACCAGCAGGAAGATGGTGCCGATGATGACGTGGAAGCCATGGAAGCCGGTCGCCATGAAGAAGGTGGCGCCGTAGATGGAATCCTTGAAGCCGAACGGAGCGTGCATGTACTCGTAGGCCTGCACCATGGTGAACAGCATGCCGAGGCCGACGGTCAGCACCAGGCCGTTGATCAGGCCCTTGCGGTCGCCATGGATGAGCGAATGGTGCGCCCATGTCACCGTGGTGCCCGACAGAAGCAGGATGATGGTGTTGTAGAGCGGCAGATGGAAGGGATCGAGGACTTCGAGACCCTTCGGCGGCCAGACGCCGCCAGTGAAAGCGGTGCGGGCGTAATTCTGCACTTCGCTCGGAAACAGGCTGGCATCGAAATAGGCCCAGAACCAGGCAACGAAGAACATCACTTCCGAAGCGATGAACATGATCATGCCGTAGCGCAGATGCAGCGACACGACGCGCGTGTGGTGGCCCTCATGCGCTTCCTTGATGGTGTCCGACCACCAGGCAAACATCGTGTAGAGGACGATGACCAGGCCGATGAAGAACAGCCACGGATTGGCGATGTTGTGGCCGAAAATCGGAAAATCGCCGTTCTTGAGATACTGCATCAGGGCGACGCCGCCGACTGCAGTCACCAGCGCGCCGATCGACCCCAGGAAGGGCCACGGGCTCGGGTTGACGAGATGGTAGTCGTGTTGTGGTTTTGCGTGCGCGTCTGCCATATCAACCCCCGAGATTTGCTTCGGTATCTGAAACTTTGCTGCTGCTGTTCGGCGTCGATGACGCCACCGGCTTGTTCTTTTGGACCGGGAACATGGTGTAGGACAGGGTGATCGTCTTCAAGTCCTTCAGTTCCGGCACGTTGACGATATCGGGATCCACATAGAACACGACCGGCATGTCCAGCGTCTCGCCGGGCTTCAGCGTCGTGTCGGTGAAGCAGAAACACTCGACCTTGTTGAAGTAGGGGCCCGCCAGTTCCGGCTGCACGTTGAAGGTGGCGCGGCCGGTAACGGCGCGGTCGAACTTGTTGGTGGCGCTGTAATGCGCCTGCGTGGTCTCGCCGATCTTGATGGTGACCGAGCGGGCGACCGGCTGGAACTGCCAGGGAATGCCGTTGGTGTTGGCGTCGAAGCGCACGGTGATGTCGCGGTCGAGGATGCGGCCGGCATATTGCTTTTCGGCGCGCTGCGTCGTGCCGCCATAGCCGGTGGCCTGGCAGAACATCTTGTAGAGCGGCACCGCGGCGTAGGCCATCCCGATCATGCCGCCGAAAAAGGCGACGCAGACGGCGGCGACGACGCGGTTGGTGTTCTTCTTCCTGGGATCGGTCACGGTCTGGCGGGTCATCATCGGCCTCATCCGGTATGGCCGAATTTCACGATGGTCGCGACGTAGAAGATGACGACCAGAATCGCCAGCGCGACGCCGATCGCCGCCGAACGGTTGCGCCGCGCCTTCTTCTGGCTTTCGGTCAGCGTGACCAGTTCAAGCTTCTTGTCGATCATGGTCATGCTCCACCGATGGCCAAAGCGCGACCGACGACACAGTCGGCAAGATAGATGGCGAAGATGGCGAAGAGGTAGAGCAGCGAATAGGCGAACAGAGCCTTGGCCGGCTTCATGACGCGGTCGCTATCGGTCATGCACAGCACTTTCCAGGCATACCAGACGAAGCCGGCGCCGAGAGCCACTGATGCGACGCCATAGAAGGCGGTAGTGAAACCGAGCACCCAGGGCAGCACGCCGATCGGCGCCAGGATCAGGGCGTAGGCAAAGATCTGGCGGCGGGTCGAGGCCTGGCCGGCAACGTTCGGCATCATCGGGATGCCGGCCTTGGCGTAGTCGTCGGACTTGAACAGCGCCAGCGCCCAGAAGTGCGGCGGCGTCCACAGGAAGATGATCAGGAACAGGACGAGGCTTTCCAGGCTCACCGTTCCGGTCACCGCGGCCCAGCCGATGACCGGCGGGATGGCGCCGGCGGCGCCGCCGATGACGATGTTCTGCGGCGTCGAGCGCTTCAGCCACATCGTGTAGACGACGGCGTAGAAGAAGATGGTGAAGGCAAGCAGCGCCGCCGACAGCCAGTTGACCAGCACGCCCAGCGTCATCACCGACAGCACCGAAAGCACAAGGCCGAAGCTCAGGGCTTCGCCGGGCAGGATGCGGCCGGAGGGTACCGGGCGGCCGGCGGTCCGGCTCATTACTGCGTCGATGTCGGCGTCGTACCACATGTTGAGCGCACCAGAGGCGCCGGCGCCGATGGCAATGGCCAGGATGGCGATCACCGCCAGCAGCGGGTTGATGGTCACGGGTGCAGCGACCATGCCGACAAAGGCCGTGAACACCACCAGCGACATGACGCGCGGCTTCAGCAGGGCGAAGAAATCGCCCGACGTGGCTTCCGACATGCGAAAGCCCGCTTCGTCAATCATTGGGTCGTCGACAAGGGCCATGCGTACATAAGTCCAATCATTCCGTTGGCCGAAAACCGCCGGCGGGCCGGCGGTTTCGTATTCGGGCTGCCTTACTTGATCTTCGGCAGTTGTTCCCACTGGTGGAAGGGCGGCGGCGAAGGCAGCTGCCATTCGAGCGTCGTTGCACCCTCGCCCCACGGATTGGCGCCGGCGACGCGCTTCTTCTGGAAGGCCTCGAACACGCCATAGAGGAAGATCACCACGCCGACGGCCGATATATAGGAGCCGTAGGACGACACCATGTTCCAGCCGGCGAACGCGTCGGGATAGTCGATGGTGCGGCGCGGCATACCGGCGAGGCCGAGGAAATGCTGCGGGAAGAAGATCAAATTGACGCCGACGAAGGTGACCCAGAAGTGGGTGTTGGCGATCACCGGCGAGTACATATAGCCGGTCATCTTGGGGAACCAGTAGTACCAGCCGGCGAAGATGGCGAAGACCGCGCCAAGCGACAGCACATAGTGGAAGTGGGCAATGACGAAATAGGTGTCATGCAGCGAGCGGTCGAGGCCCGCATTGGCGAGCTGGACGCCGGTGACACCGCCGACCGTGAACAGGAAGATGAAGCCCAGCGCCCACAGCATCGGCGTCTTGAACGAGATCGAGCCGCCCCACATCGTCGCGATCCAGGAGAAGATCTTCACGCCTGTCGGCACGGCGATGACCATGGTGGCAAAGACGAAATAGCGCTGCGTGTCGAGCGACAGGCCGGTCGTGTACATGTGGTGCGCCCAGACGATGAAGCCGACGGCGCCGATCGCGACCATGGCGTAGGCCATGCCGAGATAGCCGAACACCGGCTTCTTCGAGAAGGTCGAGACGATGTGGCTGATGATGCCGAAGCCCGGCAGGATCAGGATGTAAACTTCGGGGTGACCAAAGAACCAGAACAGATGCTGGAACAGGATCGGATCCCCGCCGCCATCCGGGGCGAAGAAGGTGGTGCCGAAATTGCGGTCGGTAAGCAGCATGGTGATGCCACCGGCCAGAACCGGAAGCGACAAGAGCAGCAGGAAGGCGGTGATCAGAACCGACCAGGCAAATAGCGGCATTTTGTGCAGCGTCATGCCCGGCGCGCGCATGTTGAAAATGGTGGTGATGAAGTTGATGGCGCCGAGGATCGAGGACGCGCCGGCAATGTGGATCGACAGGATCGCCAGATCCATGGCCGGCCCGGGCTGGCCGGAGGTCGACAGCGGCGGATAGAGCGTCCAGCCGCCGCCAACGCCATAGGCGCCGGGCGCGCTCGGCATGAAAGCCGAAGCGATGAGCAGCAGGAAGGCCGGCGGCAGCAGCCAGAACGAGATGTTGTTCATGCGCGGGAAGGCCATGTCGGGGGCGCCGATCATGATCGGCACCATCCAGTTGGCGAAGCCGCCGATCAGCGCCGGCATGACCATGAAGAAGATCATGATCAGCGCGTGCGCGGTGCCAAAGGCGTTGTACATGCTCTTGCCGCCGTCGATGGCGGCATCGCCGTTCATGCCGTAGACCATCTGCGCCAGACCGGTGAAGATCTGGATGCCCGGCTCCTGCAGCTCCATGCGGATGACGACCGAAAGCGCGCCGCCGACGATGCCCGCGAAGATCGCGAAGATCAGGTAGAGCGTGCCGATGTCCTTGTGGTTGGTGGAGTACACCCACCGGACCCAGCCATGATAGGGCTTGTGGTCGTGGTCGTCGTGAGCTGCAGCTTCTGCCATGGTCGGCTCCGTTCCCTAATTCTTGCTAACCCGCGGCATCAATTGCCGGCGGCCGCTACCTTGTTGGTACCGTCGACCTCGGCCATCAGCGCCTTGTTGGCGCCGGGGAGGTCGGTCTTGGCTGCTGCCAGCCAGGTCTTGTACTGCGCATCGGATACGACGCGGACGGCGATCGGCATGAAGGCATGGTCCTTGCCGCAGAGCTGCGAGCACTGGCCGTAATAGATGCCTTCCTTTTCCGCCTTGAACCACGTCTCGTTGGTGCGGCCGGGAACCGCGTCCATCTTGATGCCGAAGGCCGGAACGGCAAAGGAATGGATCACGTCGGCTGCGGTAACCAGGACGCGCGTCATGGTGTTGACCGGCACGACCAGCTCGTTGTCGACCGCCAGCAGGCGCGGATAGACCTTGCGGTCTTCCTTGCCGATCGCGGCGCGGTCGGCGTCCTGCAGGATGGCCGAGTTGAAGGAGAGCGTGTTCTCGGTCTGGTACTCATAGTCCCAGTTCCACTGATTGCCCGTTACCTTGACGGTCAGCTTGGCCTCTTCCGGCGGCGTGTACTGCGCCGTCAGCAACTGGAACGAGGGAATGGCGATGAACAGCAGGACGACGACCGGCCCGACTGTCCAGATGATCTCGATCAGCGTGTTGTGGCTGGTCTTGGACGGAACCGGGTTTTTGCTGGCGCGGAACCTGAAGATGCACCAGGCGAGAAGCGCCAGAACCAAAGCAGTGATCGGGACGACGAACCACATCGTGTAGTTCCCGAACCACTCGATCTGCCGCATCATGTCTGTCGCCGGCGGCTGAAATGTCATCTCCCACGGCTGCGGCTGGGCCGCATGGGCGGAGGCACCGGCGAAAAATGCGGCGGCGGCGCCTGCCGTTGCCATCAATTTGGCGCTTGCTGGGAATTTTCTCATCGCCCTCTTCATCTCCCGGTTCCTCGCGATCGCGACGCAAGAATATCGAACAATGCCGGGATGGGAATCCCGGACAGTCCCAAGGGTGGTTCAAACCATACTCTATTTCCCTCCGCAAGAAAGGAGCGGGCGAAACCGTGCGGCATTTTTGCGCGCAAGTGCTGCCGCGCTGTTTCGACGGCCTCGTGGCCCGCGCGGGTCGTCGACAGACAGGCTATGCGGGCTTGTGTCCGGAATGCGCCCGACGGTCGCAATTCGGGCGAATTTGCTAGGGAAAAGCGCATTATTGCGCCTGCCGGGGCTGACCGGCGGTCGCCCTATCCTTTACTTGGCCTTGGCGCGGCTTAAAGTGCCGTGATTCGCAATGGAGCCGTCATGACCTCTTGGCTTTCGAGAAACGCCTGGCATTCGAAGAGCGCCTGGCATTCGAAAAGCGCTTGGCTTTCGAGAAGCGGGGCGAAGGTCGTTTTTCTCGCCGCCCTGATCGGTATCGGCTCGTCCGCAACCGGCGTCGCCAATGCAGCGCAGCCCAGCGGCACGGTCAAGTCAACGCATGGCGCGTGGTCGATCATCTGCGACACGCCGGCCGGCGCCACCTCGGAACAATGCGTGATGATGCAGAACGTCGTTGCCGAGGATCGCCCGGAAATGGGACTGTCCGTCGTCGTCCTGCGCACCGCCGACAACAAGGCCGAGATCCTGCGCGTGCTGGCCCCGCTCGGCGTTCTGCTGCCCAATGGCCTGGGCCTCAATGTCGACGGCAAGGATATTGGCCGCGCCTATTTCGTGCGCTGCTTCCAAGACGGCTGCTATGCCGAGGTCATTCTCGAAAAGCCGCTGCTCGATACGCTGAAGACCGGGACGTCGGCCACCTTCATCGTCTTCCAGACGCCGGAAGAAGGCATCGGCATCCCCGTCGACCTCAAGGGCTTCGCCGACGGTTTTGCCGCCCTGCCCTGAGCTTGATGCTTGCGAAACCGTCTTTCCTCACAATTCCCACGGGTTTGATCTTTGGCTGTGGGGGTCATCATGCGTGCTTGTTCTTTGCTTTTGTCGACCGGTCTAATCCTGACCGGCGCCGTTTCCGTCGCCTTTGCCGAGGATTCCGAAATCATCACGGCGCCCGATCCGGCCGTCATTTTCGAGCTTGCGAAAGGCTATGGCTCGGCCAAGATGGACAAGGACGACGGGGCGATCCGATGGTCTCGGGCCGGCTTCAGGGCATGAAATATGTCATCTACTTCTATGGCTGCGAAAACCATGAGAAGTGCAAGTCGATCCAGTTCTCCTCGGGCTATACCGACCCCTTCACGGCCGACCAGGCCAATGAATGGAACAAGAAATATCGCTGGGTGAAGGCCTTTTCGGGTGACGGGTCGAACTTCAAGATGGATGTCATGTTCAGGGGCGGGGCTACCCGCTCCTACCTGCTGCGGATCGTCATTGCGGATTGTGCAGGCGCGTCTTCGCGCCTACATCGTGGCAACACCATTCCTCCTGTGAGCGGACCTGCCATGAACAGCCTGACCGGCCAATTCGACATTTCAGATGATCGCATCAAGCGGATCGTCGCCGACACACTGAACGGCGCCGATGATGGCGAACTGTTCCTCGAATACAGCGAGAGCGAAGCGCTGATGTTCGACAATGGCAGGCTGAAGACCGCCAATTTCAACACCGACCAGGGTTTTGGCCTGCGCGCCGTGGCCGGCGAGGCCAGCGGCTACGCCCATTCCAGCGATCTTTCCGAGGCGTCGCTGCTGCGCGCCGCAGACGCGGTCTCGACCGTCAAGGGCGGCTATTCCGGCACGCTTGCCGCGGCGCCCGCGCGCACCAACCGCCATCTCTATGGCGAGGAGAACCCGATCCCCTCGCCTTCCTTCGAGGTCAAGGCCAAGCTGTTGCAGGAAATCGACGCATGGCTGCGCGCCGAGGACCCGCGCGTGCGCCAGGTGACGGCCTCGCTCGCGGCGTCCTGGCAGCATGTCGAGATCGTGCGCGCCGACGGCCAGATCGTGCGCGACATCCGCCCGCTGGTCCGCATCAACGTTTCCGTCGTCGTAGGCGACGGCGACCGCCAGGAAAGCGGCTCCTATGGCATGGGCGGGCGCAAGGCGTTCGGCGAGTTCCTGGTCGAGGACGCCTGGAAGCATGCGGCCAGGGAGGCGCTCAGGCAGGCGCTGGTCAATCTCGAAGCCATTCCCGCGCCGGCCGGAACGTTCGACATCGTTTTGTCCAGCGGCTGGCCGGGCGTGATGCTGCACGAAGCCGTCGGCCACGGGCTGGAGGGCGACTTCAACCGCAAGAAGACCTCCGCCTTTGCCGGCCTGCTCGGCCAGCAGGTCGCCGCCAAGGGCGTTACCGTGGTCGATGACGGCACCATGCCGGAGCGGCGGGGTTCGCTGACCGTCGACGATGAAGGCACGCCTTCGGCCCGCAATGTGCTGATCGAGGACGGCAAGCTTGTCGGCTACATGCAGGACCGCCAGAACGCCCGGCTGATGGGCATGAAAGCCACGGGAAACGGCCGGCGCGAAGGCTATGCGCACCAGCCGATGCCGCGCATGACCAACACCTATATGACGGCGGGCGACATGGAGCCGGACGAGATCATCGCCTCGGTCAAGAACGGCATCTATGCCGTATCCTTCGGCGGCGGCCAGGTCGACATCACCTCAGGCAAGTTCGTGTTCGGCTGCACCGAGGCCTACATGATCGAAAACGGCAAGGTGACGCAGCCGATCAAGGGCGCCATGCTGATCGGCAACGGACCGGACGCCATGCACCGTGTGTCGATGATCGGCAACGACATGAAACTCGACACCGGCATCGGCATGTGCGGCAAGGCCGGACAAGGCGTGCCTGTCGGCGTCGGCCAGCCGCATCTCAGGATGAACCAGATGACCGTCGGCGGCACCAGGGTTTGAGGATACGAATCCGGTCGGCTTGAATACCTTCCGCGATAGGGATATCTTACGTTCGTCTTACGCAAAGGTCCTTCGCGATGGCCGCGACCGAAAAACTTATAACGACCGTCTCTACCAAGGGACAGGTAATCCTGCCCAGCGCGATCCGCAAACGGAGGGACTGGGGCGCGGGCACGCGCCTGCAGGTCGAAGACACACCGGACGGTGTACTTTTGAGACCGGCGCCTGCCTTTGCCCCGACACGACCAGAAGATGTCTTTGGTGTCCTGCCGCACAGTGGCAGACCGAAGACCTTGGAGGAGATGGACGCGGCCGTCCTTGCTGAAGCACGGCGGCGCCATGCTCGCGATTGATACCAACGTTGTCGTCAGGTATCTGACGAACGACGATCCCGAGCAGTCCCCGCGAGCCCGGCGGCTGATCGACGGTCAGCCCGTTTTCGTCGCCGTCACGGTGATCCTGGAGGCTGAGTGGGTGCTGCGCAGCGGCTATGGTTATGATCAGGCCTCGATCGTCAATGCACTGCGGGTGTTCGGCGGGCTTCCCACTGTCGAGATAGAGGATGCTGCGATCGTCTCTTCCGCGGTCGATCTAGCCGAGACGGGAATGGATTTCGCCGATGCGCTCCATCTGGGCAAGTCCTCGCAATGCTCAGCATTTGTGTCCTTCGACCGTAAGTTCATCAAGGCCGCACAAGCGGCCGGGTACGAAAGCGTTCGCGAAGGCTAGTTTGCCAGCCGGCTACGTCTTGCGGGGGGCGGCAAACTCAAGCACGGCCTTGTGAAAATCGGCGGATTAACGTCGCCGTTTCGGCTTCTCCAGCAGCGCCACGGCCTCGACATGCGGCGACCACAGGAACTGGTCGATGGGCGTGACGCTCTTCAAGATGTAGCCGCCGTCGATCAGGATGCGCAGGTCGCGTGCCAGCGTCACCGGACTGCAGGAGACGGCGGCGACGAACGGCACATCCGAGCGGGCGATCTGCTTCGACTGGTCCTCGGCGCCGGCGCGCGGCGGGTCGAAGACGACGCCATCGAAAGCATTCAGCTCCTTGAACGTCAGCGGCCGCCGGAACAGGGCGCGGCGTTCGCCGGTTACCCGCTTCAGGCCGGTGGCGAAGCGCGATCCGCGGTCGAGCGCCGAAAGAGCTGCCGCGTCGCCTTCGACCGCGTGGACTTCGGATTTGGCCGCCAGCCGAAGCGCAAAGCTGCCGCAGCCGGCGAAAAGATCCGCGACTTTCCTGGCCCGCTTCAGATGTCCGCCAACGAGATCGGCCATCGCCTGTTCGGCGGCTTGCGTTGCCTGCAGGAAGGCGCCAGGCGGTATGGCGACAGCGACGGTGCCGAACATGACCACCGGCTTTTTCGGCTCGATGACAATCTCTTCGTCGATCGAAAGCCGGGCAAAGCCATTGGCCATGATGAAGTTGGAGGCGACCCGGCGCTGGTTCTCGCCCAGCTTGCCCGACTCATAGACAGCGACGTCAAGCCCCGAGCCCGTCACAGTGACCGCCATCCGGAACGATTTGGTGGTGGCGCAAACCAGGTCGGCGACCGACCTCAAGCGATCGAGCGCGGCAACGATCTCCGGCAGCGAGATCGGACATTCCTCGATGGGGATGATTTCCGGCGACAGATGGCGATGGAAGCCAAGCAGCATGCCTGTGTCGGCGCGCCTGGCGGCAAGCACGACGCGGCGGCGTGTGTGTGGCGCACACGGCACCAGGGCGCCGATGTCGCCGGCAATGCCTTTCAAGGCATGCACGACCTTGTCGCGTTTCCATTGCTGGTAAGCGTCGGCTTGCAGATGCTGGACGGCGCAGCCGCCACATTCGGTGAAATGCCGGCAGGCCGGATCGATACGCAGCGGCGACGTCTCCAATACCGCCATCAGCATGGCGCGATCCCTCTCGCGCGCGGCGGTGACGGTCTCGCCGGGCAGGGTGAAGGGAATGAACAGCTCGCCGGTTTCCGTCTCGGCGACGCCGTCGCCCTGCGAACCCAGTCTCTTGATGGTGAAGCCCGTGCTCATCGGTCCTTGGTCCCGGCATCCTTGATCCCGGCATCCTTGATCCCGGCAAGCAGGAATTCGCGGTTGCCGTCGCCGCCTTCGATCGGCGACATGTGCAGACCCAATGTACGCCAGCCAGGGACGCCTTCGAGCCATTCCTGCAGCAAGCCGGCCACACGGGCGGCGTCATAAGGGTCTTTCAACAGACCGCCCTTGCCGATTGCCTCGCGGCCGGCCTCGAATTGCGGCTTGACCAGAAACACCGTACGAGCGCCGTCCCGTGCCAATGCCAACGCCGGTGGCGACGCCAGTTTCAACGAGATGAAGCTGACGTCGGAGACGATGAAATCCGGGATGCGGCCGCCGAGATCGGCAGCCGCGAGCTCGCGAGCGTTGAGGCCCTCGATAACGGTCACGCGCGGGTCGCCCGCAATGTCGGGATGCATCTGGCCGTGGCCGACATCGATGGCCGTGACATGGGCCGCGCCACGTTCGAGCAGCACCTGGGTGAAGCCGCCCGTCGAGGCGCCGATATCGAGGGCTTCACTGCCCGCGGGATCGAGACCGAAATGGTCGAGCCCGGCAATCAGCTTCAGCGCCGCGCGTGAGACATAGCCCTGCGCCGGATCGTCGATGACGATGAGGCATTGCGGCAAAACCGTCTGGCCCGGCTTGCGGGCGACCACGCCGTCGACGGTCACGGTGCCGCGCTCGACCGCGTCGCGGGCGCGCGAGCGGCTCGCAAACAGGCCGCGCTGGACGAGCAATTCGTCGAGCCGCTGGCGTGTGCTGGCTGGCAGAGGGGAGTTCATCGGCCTTCATGGCGAAAGCCGGCCGCGAAGGCAAGGACATTGGCATGGGAGGACGTCGAGACCCGGGCCGCAAGCCAGTCCGCCCGGTTGAATATCGCAGCCAGTCCGGCAAGATGTAGAGGCTCAGGCAATGCGGAGGAAGACGAATGCTGACGGGAACCTGCCATTGCGGCACCGCCCACTGGACCCTGGAAGGCGATCCCGGCCCGATCACGGCCTGCAATTGCACGCTTTGCCGCCGCTATGGCACGCTCTGGGCCTATGACTTTGTCGACGAGCGTATCCGGCTTGCGGGGCCTGTGCAGTCCTACACCCGCGCCGGCAAGGAGACGCCGTCGCTGGAAATCCTGTTCTGCCCGACATGCGCCTGCGTGCTTGCCTGGCGCGGTTTGCGTCGCAGCGACAGCGGCCGCACGCGTATCGCCGTCAATGTCAGGCTGGCACCGCCGGAGGCGGTCGCCGACCTGCCGATCGACCATTTCGACGGGCTGGACACTTATGACGACCTGCCGCGCGATGGGCGCTGCGTGCGCGATATGTGGTTTTAGAAGATCGTCCGTGAGACCTGCCGTTCAACGGCCGGCATCAGGCCGTCGCTTCCGTCATCTGAAGCCTGCTTGCGCGGGCGCTCGACAGCAACGACTGGTGCGTCCGGCACGACGACAAGCTGCGGCACCTGCTTGTAGGAAAAAGCGCCCCTGATATCGCCCATCTTGCGGGCGACGATGCCTGCCACCGCCTGTTCGAGCTTGCGGTCATAGCGCGTCTCGGCCATGGCCGGCGCGGCGATGACGGCCAAAAGGGCCGCGCCGCACAGAAGCGTTCGCATTGTTTTTAACTCCCTGCCTGGCTCTCGTTCTAGCAGGGGGGGCGTTGAAAAACGGCCAAAAGACACGGTAAGCAAAACGCCAAAAGGCAGCGTTAACATAGGGTTGCAGCCGACAACCGCTTCAGAGGCATGAGGTTTGATTTAGGCCCGTTGCGCGCGCGCGGAATGGCCGAGCGCGACGAACACGGTGCGCACGATGCCGGTCGCGTCGAGCCCGGCATCGGCATACATTTTTTCCGGCTTGGCGTGGTCGGTGAACTCGTCCGGCAGCACCAGCGGCCGAACTTTCAGACCGCTTTCCAGCAAGCCTTCATGGGCGAGGAACTGCAGCACGTGGCTGGCGAAACCGCCGACAGCGCCCTCTTCCACCGTCACCAGCACTTCGTGCGAGCGGGCGAGACGGCGGATCAAATCCTCGTCGAGCGGCTTGGCGAAACGGGCATCCGCAACCGTTGTCGACAATCCGGCCGCGCCGAGTTCCTCGGCCGCCAGCAGGCAAGCCTGCAGCCGCGTGCCAAAGGACAGAAGCGCCACCTTGGTGCCTTCCCTGACGATGCGGCCCTTGCCGATTTCGAGCACCGAGCCGCGCTCCGGCATGTCGACGCCGACGCCATTGCCGCGCGGATAGCGGAAGGCGATCGGGCCTTCGTCATAATAGGCGGCGGTGCGCACCATGTGGCGAAGCTCCGCCTCGTCGGCGGCCGCCATCACCACGAAGCCCGGCAGCGTCGCCAGGAAGGTGGTGTCGAAGGCGCCGCAATGAGTGGCGCCGTCGGCGCCGACGAAACCGGCGCGGTCGATCGGGAAACGCACCGGCAGTTTCTGGATCGCCACGTCGTGGACGACCTGATCGTAGGCGCGCTGCAGGAAGGTCGAATAGATGGCGGCGAAGGGCTTGTAGCCCTCGCTGGCGAGGCCGGCGGCGAAGGTCACGGCATGTTGCTCGGCAATGCCGACATCGAAGGTCCGGGTCGGAAACGCTTCGCCGAACAAATCGAGGCCGGTGCCGTTCGGCATGGCGGCGGTGACGGCGACGATGCGGTCGTCCAGGCGGGCTTCCTGGACCAGGCTTTCGGCAAACACCTTGGTGTAGGCCGGCGCATTGGCCGGGGCCTTGGTCTGCGCGCCGGTGATGACGTCGAACTTGTTCACGCCATGATATTTGTCGGCCGCAGCCTCGGCCGGCGCGTAGCCCTTGCCCTTCTGGGTCACGACATGGATCAGCACCGGACCGTCGGCATGGTCGCGGACGTTCTTCAAGACCGGGATCAGATGCTCGAGATTGTGGCCGTCGATCGGGCCGATATGGTAGAAGCCAAGCTCCTCGAACAGCGTGCCGCCGGTGACGTAGCCGCGCGCATGCTCGACCGCCCGCTTGATGGCGCGGTCGGCGCGCTTGCCGAGATAGGAGGTCAGCTTCTTGCCGAAATCGCGCAGGCCAAGATAGGTCTTGCCCGACGCGAGCCGCGCCAGATAGGCGCTCATGGCGCCGGTCGGCGGCGCGATAGACATGTCGTTGTCGTTGAGGATGACGATCAGCCGGGCATCAAGCGCGCCGGCATTGTTCATGGCTTCATAGGCCATGCCGGCGGACATGGCGCCGTCGCCGATGACGGCAATGACATTGTTGTGGCCGCCCGAGAGGTCGCGCGCCATGGCCATGCCGAGGCCGGCGGAAATGGAGGTCGAAGAGTGCGCGGCGCCGAACGGGTCGTATTCGCTCTCGGCGCGACGGGTGAAGCCGGACAGGCCGCCTTCTTGCCTGAGCGTTCGGATGCGGTCGCGGCGGCCGGTCAGGATCTTGTGTGGATAGGCCTGGTGGCCGACATCCCAGATCACGCGGTCTTCCGGCGTGTTGAAGACATAGTGCAGCGCCACCGTCAGTTCGACGACACCGAGGCCGGCGCCGAGATGCCCGCCCGTATGCGAGACGGCATCGATCAGCTCGGCGCGCAGCTCCGAGGCCAGCTGCGGCAGCTCGCTTTCGTCAAGCTTCTTCAGGTCGGCTGGAATGCGGACCTTGTCGAGAAGCGGCGTATGCAGCGTTGCGTTCACTGTTAAAGGGCCTGCTCAGCTATAATGCGCGTCGATCATGGCGAAATATGCCTGCGTCGCCGGAATGTAAATGCGTGTCAGTGACGCGGGTGATGCTGACGTTAATTGTCCGGTAACGGAATGAACTCTTCCTCATCTCCGGGAACGATATCGAAGCGGCCGGTCTTCCATTCCTGCTTGGCCTGTTCGATGCGTTCCTTCGACGACGAGACGAAGTTCCACCAGATGTGGCGCGGGGAGCCGAGCGAAGCGCCGCCGAAGAGCATGAAATGGGCGCCGCGCTCTGACGACACGACGATCTCGTCGCCAGGCCGGAACACCAGCAGCCGTTCGGCCGGAAAGCGGTCGCCCGAGATCGAGACATCGCCGTCCAGCGTGTAGATGGCGCGTTCCTCGGCGTCGGCGGGAATTTTGACGCTGGCGCCGGGCGCCAGCCTCAGATCGGCGTAGAGCGTCTCGGTGTCGGCTCTTACCGGCGAGCGCAGTCCCTGGAAATCGCCGATCACCACGCGGCCGGAAACACCTTCGGCGTCGATCTCGGGCAGAAGGAGCGCGGCCGTGTTCTCGAACACCGGCGCCACTTCCTCCTTGCCGTCGGGCAAAGCCAGCCATGTCTGCAGGCCGGAGACCGACATTGGCGCGCCGCGCAGTTCTTCGGGCGTGCGCTCGGAATGGACGATACCGCGGCCGGCGGTCATCAAATTCACGTCGCCCGGCTGGATGACCATCTCGGTGCCGAGCGAATCGCGGTGCCTGATATTGCCGTCGAACAGATAGGTGACGGTGGAAAGCCCGATATGCGGGTGCGGGCGCACATCCATCGCCTGGCCGGCGCGCAAGATCGCCGGCCCCATGCGGTCGAAGAAGATGAAGGGACCGACCAGCCGCCGCTTTGCCGTCGGCAGAGCGCGGCGAACCTGGAAGCCGCCAATATCCTTGGCGTTTGGAATGACCATGAGCTCGATCTGGTCGCTGGCGAAGGCATCGCCAGGCTCAGGGTCCTTGCCGGGGAAGAAACTCATCTGGATGTCCTCAGGCGAAGCGGAGCGCCGATTTGGCTTTTGCCTTGGCCGCCACCTCTTCGCGATTGCGCGGATGATGCGTGGTTTCCAGCGAATGCAGCAATTCATGCGCCGATTCGGCGATCGCCTCGACGGCACGGTCGAAGGCCGCCTGGTTGCGCTGCGAGGGCCGCGTCGTTCCGCTCAGTTTGCGCACGAATTGAAGCGCGGCGTCGCGGATCTCGTCATGGGTCGCCGGCGGCTCGAAATTGAACAGGGTCTTGATGTTTCTGCACATGCTTGAACTCCTATCTGCTTTATGCCCGCCCCATTCCACTACTCCGCGTCGAGCGGCTCCGTTCCCACCGGTTTGCCATCACGCGACAGCCTGATCTTCTCGACCTTGTCTTCGGCGGCCTTCAGCAGCCGGTCGCAATGGGCCTTCAGCGCCTCGCCGCGCTCATAGATCTTGATCGACTGGTCGAGCGGCACGTCGCCGCGTTCGAGATCATCGACAATCTTTTCCAGCGCGTCGAGTGCCTGCTCGAAGCTCATCGCCTTGACGTCTTCATTTGCTTCGCCAGCCATACTTTACCCCTTCATCAGCCGCCCGACATGGGCGGCGACCGAAAATGCCAGTCCCTGCAGATCGTAGCCGCCCTCAAGCAGGCTGACGAGCCGGTTGCCGCTGTGGCGCCCGGCGCGTTCCAGCAACTGGCCTGTCGCCCAGTCGAAATCGTCCTCGCTGAGGTTGATCTCGGCCAGCGGGTCGCGATGGTGAGCGTCGAACCCTGCGGAAATGATGATCAGATCGGGCGCGAAATTATCGAGCGCCGGCAGGACGCGCGACAGCAAGGCATCGCGAAACATGTCCGAGCCGGTCTGCGGCGCCAGCGGGGCGTTGACGACGTTGCCGGCGCCGGTTTCGCTCTTGGCGCCGGTGCCGGGATAGAGCGGCATCTGGTGCGTCGAACAATAGAGCACCGAGGGATCGTCCCAGAAAATGTCCTGCGTGCCATTGCCGTGATGCACGTCCCAGTCGACGATGGCGACACGCTCGGCGCCGTGTTTCTTCTGCGCGTAGCGGGCCGCGATCGCCGCGGTGTTGAACAGGCAAAAGCCCATGGCCGTGGTCTTTTCGGCATGATGGCCGGGCGGACGCGCGGCGACGAAGGCATTGGCAACGCTGCCCTCGAAAACATCGTCGACGGCAGCGTTGGCCGCACCGATGGCAGTGACCACCGCCTGCCAGCTTTTCGGGCTGGCGCTCGTGTCGGCGTCGATCGAGGCAATGCCGCTTTCAGGGATCGCGGCGCGGACGCGGGCGACGAAATCCTCGGGGTGGGCGTAGAGGATTGTGGCCTCGTCGCCTTGCGGCGCCGTTACCCGATCGAGTGCGGTGAAGGCCTCGTCGTCGAGCACGCGCTCGATAGCGCGCAAGCGGTCCGGCCGCTCCGGATGACCGGGGGGCGTCAGATGTTCGAGGAAGATCGGATGGGTGTAGAGCCTGGTGACCATGACCCGATATAGGCGCGCCCGGCCGCTTTGACCATGGTTTGACGCCGCACCGCCCCGACGTTCAACAGGGATTACACCCCGGGCGCCGGCTGCGTCCAGCGCGAGCCGCCGAAGGAGGCCAGCGCCTTATCCCTGAGTTCCCTGAACTTGGACGACCCCTCGGCCAGCCGCTGGTCCCATTCGGCGTTCGGCACCTGGCCTTCGATGGTCTTGAAATAGACCTGCATCAGGCAGGCTATGGCGAAGGGTTCGATGAAGGCCGCCTTGAAGGCCCAGGCAAGGAGGATGGCGAGCACGAAGGCCCAGCCGCCGAGCTGCCCCGGAATGAACCACATGATGGCGGCGGCCGGCGCCAGCATCAAAAGGAAGATGACGAAGGACACACCCCACATGATGACCGCCAGCCAGATGGCGTTCTTGACCATGGTCTTGCCGTTCTGGGCGTAGAGCACGACGCCTTGCCGGGCTGTCTCGAAGGGCGATGATGAATTGATGCGGATGTTGTAGCCGAGGATGATCTCGTCGACATAGGTCAGCGACAGGCGGATGACCGTATTGATGAAAGCGATCAGGCCGCCGAGACCCGGAATGGGCAGGAAGGCGGCGATGCCGCCGATCAGGCCGGTGATGGCGCGGATGGCGCCCTTGACCAGCTGGTCGACCACGAAAAGGATGTTGGCCTCGGCGAAACGCTCCTTCACCACGTCCTTGGCGTAGGCGATCTGGTCCTGCCCATTGGGAACGTCCCGGCCATCGATCAAATGGACCATGACGGCGATATGGCCGGCCTTGACGACATAGAGGATGTATTCGCGGATCCAGTACAGCGCGATCGAAACGACGCCGATGCCGACGATGCCGCCCCAGAGCGCAAAAGACAGCGGCCCGTCGGGATCGGTGGAGATGTGGCCGACGCCATAGCCGACCGAGGCGCCGCTGCCGGTCGCCACGATGTAGGCGAGCGTAATGCCGAAATAGACGATCATGCGAAAGACGATGAATGGCCATGTCCTGATCATGATGGACACCGACCTGCCGATTTCGAAATCCCACATGCGCCCGAATCTCCCCTCAGAGATGGACGGCGAGGATGAACCCGGGCCGGGAATTGTCAATCTCGGCAATGCCGGGGATCGGCTGGCGAGATTTCAGACCGGCTGCGAGTCCTGCTTTTTAAGCAAGCCTTCAAGCAACTGCTGGAAGGCCGCCACCACGGTCTTCGACGTGGCTTCGGGGTCGTTCGAATTGGCGATGCGCTGTGCCGCCTGGCTGCTGGCGCCGTTGATCAGCCGGGCGGCGGTTTCGGGGTCGACGCCGGGGACGACCACCCCCTCCTGCTGCAGAGCCGTCAGATGATCGGTCATTGAACCGACGCAGGCATTGGCATTCGGCCATTGCGCCGGATCGCCGAGCACAGCCGGACCGTCGCGAAACATGATGCGCTGGATTTCCGGCTCCAGCGCCATCTCGATATAGGTCGTGCATTCGTCGACGAAACGCTGCCAGCGGCTTGGCGCCCGCGACGCAATCTCATGGATGCGGACGGCCATCTCGCCATCGATTTCGGCGATGACAGCCTGCAGCAGGCCCTTCTTGTCGCCGAAATGATGGTAGAGCGCGCCGCGGGTCAGCCCGGCCGAGGCGGTGAAGTCGTCCATCGACGCCTCGGCATAGCCGATTGTGCCGAAAGCGTGGCGGGCCGCCGTGATCAGCTTGGCGCGCGTTTCGGCAATCATCTCCTTGCGGGGTCTGTGCATGGTTCTGGCCTTATTCACATACGCTTCGTATGCCAATTGACATACGCGGCGTATCGACTACCTATATTCATACGGACCGTATGTAATTGTCGAATTGGCCTTTGTCGAGGAACCAGCCATGCAAAACCCATACTCGGAAATCTTTGGTGCCCCTGGAGCCAAGGGGTTTGCCGCCGCGGGCTTCCTCGCGCGGCTGCCGATCGCCATGGCGCCGATCGGCATCGTGGCCATGCTCTCGCAGACGCGTGGCGAATACTGGCTGGCGGGAGCTGTCTCGGCGACGTTCGCGCTGAGCAACGCTTTCGTGGCGCCGCAGATATCACGGCTGGTCGATCGCCTCGGCCAGACGCGGATCGTGATTCCGACCACCATCCTCACCGTGCTCGCCTTCGCGGTGCTGATTGCCGCAGCCAATCAGGACTGGCCGGTGTGGACGCTGTTTGTGTCGGCACTGGCGGCCGCCGCCATGCCCAGCATGCCGGCGATGGTGCGCGCGCGCTGGACCGAGATTTTTCGCGGCCGGCCGCAGATGAACACCGCATTCGCCTTCGAATCGGCGGCGGACGAACTCGTCTACATTGCAGGCGCATCGCTGTCGGTGGGCTTGAGTGCCGCTCTGTTCCCGGAAGCCGGTGTCCTGGTCAGCACGCTATTCCTCGCCCTTGGCTCGGCAGCCTTCATCCTGCAGCGTTCGACCGAACCACAAGTGCGGCCGGTGAATCATGTCTCGAGCGGCTCGGCAATCCGGCTCAGGTCGGTGCAGATCATCACCTTCGCCCTGATCTTCGTCGGCGCCACCTTCGCGACCACGGAAGTGAGCACGGTGGCGATCACCAAGGAACTCGGCCAGCCGGGCGCCGCCAGCCTCGTCATCGGCGTCTATGCGCTGGGATCGTTCGTGCTCGGCCTTATCGTCGGCGCGCTCAACCTGAAAGCGCCGCTGCAGCGCCAGTTGGCCCTCGCGGTCGCCCTCGTTGCGCTCGGCACGCTGCTGCCGCTCACCGCCGACACGGTGCCGCTGCTGGCGCTGACCGTTTTCATCAGCGGCGTGGCGATCTCGCCAACCTTCATCACCGCCTTCGGCCTGATCGAACGCCACGTGCCGGAAGCGATGCTGACCGAAGGCATCACCTGGGTGATGACAGGCATCGGCATCGGCATGGCGCTCGGTTCGTTTGCCGCCGGTGCGGTGGTGGATGAATTCGGCGCCCGCAACGGGTTCTGGGTCTCGGTGGCGGCCGGCGTCATCGCATTGGTGACGGTGTTGCTGGGCCAGCGCAGCCTGGCCACCCGCGCCTGCGAGCTGGACGGCTGCGGTGCAGCCGCCGTTCCCGCGGAATAAACGCACAAGCGTCCGGTCGGGAACGCGGATCGGACGCAGCTTCTCCAAAGGAGCGCGGCTCCCTACGACTGTTCAAGCCTCTTGCGGATCTCGTTTCCATCGAGAACGACAACAGGACTTCCCAGTGTCTCAACCATATCCGGGTTCAGATGGGGTATGGTTTCAGCGCGCCCGACCATCGGCGGACATTCTCCGGCGCAATACACGACCGAGCTGGTGACACGCAGGATTTTCCACAGCGCTTCGTAGAGGCGCGGATCGTCGGGCGGCCGCGCGACGGTGAAGCCTGAACATCGCGAGGCATCGCCGGGGTCGAAATTGAGATAGAGGTCGGCCGACGACGCATCGTCATAGGCGACGACCCAGCAGGTGAATTCAGGTTCACGCCTGGTGACGAACGGCGCGAAGGCATCCTCGACGATCGATGTGGGGAAGTAGCTCTCTTCGCCATCTTCAAAGCAATTGAGATAGGCCTCGAAGCTCATCCGACCGCCCCCTGTCCCCTAGAAAATCTCGGTCTTGGCGATATGAATGCCAAAGCCCTCAAGCCCGACATAGTGGCGTTCGCGCGAGGCGATCAAATTGATCGAGGAGATGCCGAGATCCTTGAGAATCTGCGCGCCGAGGCCGATTTCTCGCCACTCGTTCTCACGGCGGCGGGCCTCTTCGTGGTCCTCACGGTCGGCACTCATCGGCCGGTTGCGCTCCTGATGGGCGACGCCGACCGAACCCTCTCGGAGGTAAACGATGACGCCGCGCTTGCGTTCGCCCATCGCCTTCATAATGGCGTCGAGCCGGTGGCTGGTGCCGAACACGTCGGTCACCACATCCTCCGAATGCAGCCGCACCGGCACGTCCTCGCCGTCACGGATGTCGCCGAAAACGACCGCGACATGGTGCATGGAATCCCAGGGCAGCGTGTAGGTGAAGACCTGTGCCTTGCCGCCGAGTGTGTCGATTTCGGAGCAGGCGACGCGTTCGACCAGCGTTTCCTTGCGCTGCCGGTAGGCGATGAGGTCGGCGACCGAGACCTGCTTGAGGCCGTGTTCCTCGGCAAAGCTCGCCACCTGCGGGCCGCGCTTGACGGTGCCGTCGTCATTGACCAACTCCGAGATCACGCCAACCGGCGGCAGGCCGGCAAGCTTGCAGAGATCGACCGCGGCTTCGGTATGGCCCGAACGCATCAGCACGCCGCCTTCCCTAGCGATCAGCGGGAAGATGTGGCCGGGGCGAACGAAATCCGAACCGCCGACATTGCCGTTGGCCAGGTTGCGCACGGTCAGCGTGCGGTCCTCGGCCGAAATGCCGGTGGTGGTGCCATGCTTGAAATCGACGCTGACGGTAAAGGCCGTGGTGTGGGCGGAATCATTGTCGGCGACCATCGGCTGCAGATTGAGCCGCTTGGCCTCCTCGCGCGGCATCGGCGTGCAGACGATGCCGGAGGTGTGACGGATGATGAAGGCCATTTTCTCCGGGCTGCAATGCACGGCGGCAACGATCAGGTCGCCCTCGTTCTCACGCCCGTCATCGTCCATGACGACGACGATCTCGCCGCGTTCGAAGGCGCGGATGGCTTCGACGATTTTCTTCTGATCGTATGGCATTGGCTCGCTTCGCTCGCAGGGAATAGGGGTTGGGCAGTAGGAGTTAGGGAAGGAAGGACGGGCTGGCCTATTGCCTAATCCCTACTGCCTAATCCCTGGCCTGTCTGTCCCCGGTGCCGCAGATAATGGTCCGCGATGGCGCAGGCAACCATGGCTTCGCCTATCGGCACGGCACGGATGCCGACGCAGGGATCGTGGCGGCCCTTGGTCATGACGTCGACGTCGTTGCCGTCCTTGTCGATGGATTTGCGCGGCGTCAGGATCGACGAGGTCGGCTTGACGGCGAACCGGGCGACGATCGCCTGGCCGGTCGAGATGCCGCCCAGAATGCCGCCGGCATTGTTGGACAGGAAGACCGGCTTGCCGTCATTGCCGATGCGCATCTCGTCGGCATTCTGTTCGCCGGTGATGCGCGCGGCCTCGAAGCCGTTGCCGATCTCGACGCCCTTGACGGCGTTGATCGACATCAGGCCGGACGCGATGTCCTGGTCGAGCTTGGCATAGATCGGCGCGCCAAGGCCGGCTGGCACGCCGTCGGCGATGATTTCAATAACCGCGCCCACCGAGGAGCCGGATTTGCGGATGCCGTCGAGATAGCTGGTGAAGACCGGAACCGAGGCCGGATCGGGGGTGAAGAACGGGTTTTCGGCGTCACCGATGAAATTCCAGTTCCAGTTGGCGCGGTCGATGGATTTCTCGCCCATCGAGACCAGTGCGCCGCGCACCACCATTCCGGGCACCACCTTGCGCGCCAAGGCGCCGGCCGCCACGCGAGCGGCGGTCTCACGGGCCGAAGAACGGCCGCCGCCGCGATGGTCGCGCAGACCGTATTTGACGTCATAGGTGTAGTCCGCATGGCCGGGGCGGTACTGGCGGGCGATCTCGCCATAGTCCTTGGAGCGCTGGTCGACATTCTCGATCAGCATCGAGACGGGCGTGCCGGTGGTGATCATCGTCTCGCCGTTCTCGTCGAGGATGAAGCCGGACAGCACCTTCACCTCGTCCGGTTCGCGGCGCTGCGTCACAAAACGTGACTGGCCGGGGCGGCGCTTGTCGAGTTCGGCCTGGATTTCGGCCCGTGTGAAGCGGATGCCGGGCGGGCAGCCGTCGACGACACAGCCGAGCGACGGGCCATGGCTTTCGCCCCAGGTGGTGACGCGGAAGAGATGGCCGAACGTGTTGTGAGACATGAATTTTAGCCCTGCCCGGCAGCGGACCGGATCAAAGGTGCGTTCTATTGGCGTTTTCCACAGCGGTCAAACTGTGATCCGGCGGTTTTAGTTTTGACACATTCGGTTGGTTTCTGCTCTCTTCCATCCGCCCGTTGAAAGCTCGCCGCCATCCGTGCAGGCGCAATGACAAAGAGGACGACGATGCGTACCCTGATTGGCGCTGCTGCCGCCATGTTGCTGATTTCCACCGCCGCCTATGCCGGCCAGACCGAAGGCCTGATCAAGAAGGTCGACAAGGACGCGCTGACGCTGACGCTGGAGGACGGCAAGTCCTTCAAGCTCAACGCCGAGACCGATCTCGATTCGCTGAAGCCGGGCATGGATATCGTCATTGCCTATGACGTGACGAACGGCGAGAACGTCGTCACCGACATGGAACTGCCCGACACCGAGTAACACCGACGCCGAACAGGGTCTTGCCGCTCGGCGGAGCCCTGCCCGGATAAACAGGACGGTCGTCCTGTTTTTATCTGCTCGAATCTAAAGCCAATCCAGACGCCCGTCCTGCAGCCTGAGCACCCGGTCCTGCCGCACTTCCAGGTTTGCCGCTTCGTGTTCGGAAACACCTTCGACCATCCGAAACACGGTCCGCACGACGCCACCATGCGTGACGCAGACCGTCTGGCGGTCGAGCGCGTCGAACCACGGCTTCACCCGTTCGAGCAGCATCTGGTAGCTTTCGGCGCCCTCGCCCGGCGGCTGGAAATTCCATTTGTTGCGCCGTCGCGCCTTCGCCGAGCCCGGCATTCGCGCATCGAGTTCGGCATAGGTAAAGCCCTGCCAGTCGCCAAAGTGCACCTCGACCAGACGCGGGTCGATGCGGTAGGCATCGGGATCGAGCTGCATCGCCAAGCGTAGCCGCTGCATCGTCTCGCGCGTCCGCTTCATCGGGCTGGCGACAAAGTCGAAATCCTGAGGGTTCTGAATCAGTTCGGCCAGCCGCCGTCCATTGCGGGTCGCCTGCTCGCGGCCGAGCGCGTTGAGATCGGTGTCGGCCTGGCCCTGCAGCCGCGACTCGGCATTCCACTGCGTCTGGCCATGGCGCACGATGTAGACGAGCGGAACCATCAGGTCTTCCGGAAATCAGGACAGGCAGGCGGAAACCGCGGCAGAACTATTCCTTGACGGTCGAAATATCCGGCGCGTCGACCGCCTTCATGCCGACGACGTGATAGCCGGAATCGACATGGTGCACCTCGCCGGTGACGCCACGCGACAGGTCCGACAGGAAATACACGGCGGAATCGCCGACTTCTTCCTGGGTGACGGTCTGCTTCAGCGGCGAATTGTATTCGTTCCACTTGAGGATGTAGCGGAAGTCGCCGATGCCCGAAGCAGCCAAGGTCTTGATCGGCCCGGCCGAGATGGCGTTGACGCGGATCTTCTTGCCGCCGAGGTCGACGGCGAGATAGCGCACGCTGGCTTCGAGCGCGGCCTTGGCGACACCCATGACGTTGTAATGCGGCATGACCTTTTCGGCGCCGTAATAGGTCAGCGTCAGCAGCGAGCCGCCATCGGTCATCAACGCTTCGGCGCGCTTGGCGATGGTGGTGAAGGAATAGACCGAAATGTCCATGGTGCGCAGGAAATTGTCGCGCGTCGTCTCGACATAGCGTCCGGTCAGCTCGTCCTTGTCGGAAAAAGCGATGGCATGGACGAGGAAATCGAGCTTGCCGCCCCAATGCCTGGCGACATTGGCAAACACCTCGTCGAGGCTCGCCGGATCGGTGACATCGCAATGACCGGCGACAAAGGCGCCCAATTCCGCAGCCAGCGGCTCGACGCGCTTCTTGAACGCCTCGCCCTGATAGGTCAGCGCGATCTCGGCGCCATGGTCGACGCAGGCCTTGGCGATGCCGTAGGCAATCGATCTGTTGTTGGCGACGCCCAGTATAAGGCCGCGCTTGCCGGCCATAAGGCCCTGTCCACCCGCCATGTCAGCGCTCTCCGAAAGATTTTCTGCTTTGGAGTGCCTATCGCACAGGCAGAAAGGCGCATCAAGCGCAGACGGGGCGCGCGTTCAATTCAGACACTCGGCGTGACAACGAATGGGGGATAATAACGTTGTTGTGAGATTTGAACGCCTCACTGCGGCCAGCGCGCCTTGATGGCCCAGGCCCGGCCGACCAGCCGAATCGGCTGGTCGGCAACGCATCGGCCCTATCCAGCCATTTTGCGCCAGGGAATGAGCATTCCCACCTGCTTGCGGTAGAGGCGGTACTGGTCACCGAACATCGCGACGAGATCGCGTTCCTCGAGGAAGATGCCGAGCAGGATGTAGCCGGTGCTGCCCGCCGCGAACAGAAGATGGCCCCATGTCATGGACGGCGTCGCCCAGAAGGCCAGGAGAAAGCCGACATAGAGCGGGTGCCGGACCCATTTGTAGAACAGCGGCGTCCTGAACACGGGCGGCGCCGGTTCGCTCTTGCGCAAAGCGGCGAGAACCTGGCGCAGGCCGAACAGTTCGAAATGGTTGATCAGAAAGGTGCTGGTCAACAATACCGCCCAGCCGAGCCAGAACACGCCATGGATGACGGCGACCCAGACCGGGTTCTCGACCGTCCAGACGAGACCGGGAATCGGCCGCCATTGCCAGTAGAGGAGCAGCAGGATGAGGCTGGCCAGAAGCACATAGGTGCTGCGTTCGGCCGCGTGCGGGACAATCCGTGTCCACCAGCGCTTGAAAACCGGCCGCGCCATGATGCTGTGCTGGGCGGCGAAAAGACCGAGCAGCAGTGCATTGACGATGACGGCTTCGGCCGGACTTCCAGCGACTCCGGAATCGATCGATTTCGGCACGACCCTGTTGCCGACGAAACCGACCGCATAGAGAAACGAACCGAGAAAAATCAGGTATGCGGCAACGCCGTAGATAAGGGTGATTACGCCCGCCATGAGTGCCCTCCATGCAAGCATCAGGATTCGGTCGGTCGACCGAATTCAGCGTCAAAAACCATAAATTTTCTGGCAAGTCAACTTGATCGGTCGCTCGACCGAGATAGAGTGGAGGGACGTCCAGCCCCGGACAGGAGAAGCTATGATCCGCCCAGATTGCATCGCTACCAGCGGCAGCCACGCCGCATGACGGACGCTGCCGAAGCCGTTACCCCGCCGCAGAACAAGCAAAAGCGCGACACGCGCGCCGAACTGATTTCGGCTGCCGAGTTATGCCTCCATCGAGGCGGTTATGCCGATCTGTCGACGCGCCGCGTTGCCGAGATCGCCGGCGTTCCGCTCAGCCAGATCCATTACCATTTCGGCTCCAAGGAACGGCTGTTCCTGGCCCTGCTCGACCATCTGAACGAGGGCCTGCTGAAGCGCCAGGCGGAGACTTTTGCGGCACCTATGCCGCTGTGGCAACGCTGGGAGCGCGCTTGCGATTTCCTCGACGATGATCTGGCGTCCGGCTATGTCCGGATCCTGCACGAGATGATCGCGGCAAGCCTGTCGAGCCCCGAGATCGCCAAGGCGGTGCGCCGCGACCTGCGCGGCTGGTTCGAACTGCTGGACGGACTGGCGCAAGAGGCGGAGCGGCGGTTCGGCGGCCTCGGGCCATTCTCCGCCGCCGAAGTGACCAGCCTGGTCAGCGCCGCATTCCTCGGCAGCGAGACGATGATCCTGCTTGAGATCGAGAGCCCGCATGTCCCGGTGCGGCAGGCGTTGCGCCGCTTCGGCGAAACCATCCGGCGGATGGAGGAAGCAGCGCCCGGCAGCTAGCCAGCCAAGTCGGGCCGCGTCAGCCTTTGCGGCTGCGCATCAGCGCTTCGAGTTCGCTGTCGCCGCCTTCCGGCAGCATGATGCGGACATGGGCGTAGAGATCGCCATGGCCACCCGCTTTTTCCGGCAAGCCCCTGCCCTTCAGGCGCAGCACCTTATCGGAGCTCGACCAGGCCGGAATGTTGACCGCCAGCCTGCCGGTCGGCGTGTCGACCGGCACCTTGGCGCCCAGCACCGCGTCGGCCAACGCTACCTCCAGATCGGCATGCAGGTCACGGCCCTCGATGCGGTAGCGCGGGTGCCTGCGGATACGGATCTTGACCAGCGCATCGCCCGGCTGTCCCGGCCCCTGCTCGCCCTGGCCCTTCAGCCGGATGGTCTGTCCGTCCTCGACATAGACCGGCAGCTTGACCGCAATCTTGCGGCCGTCGGGGAACATCGCCGTCACCTTTTCTGCGGTCGCTATCTCCTCGATGGTGACGTCGAGCGTGACGTTGAGATCGGCGGCGGTCGCCTGCTGGCGGCGGTCGCCTGTTCCGGCGCCACGCGCGCCTGAAAAGGCGTCGCCGAAGATCTGGCTGAAGATATCGCTGTTGCCGTCGAACGGATCGCCGCCCGGACGCCCGGATCGGAATTCGAAGCGCGGGCCGCCGGCGCCCTGCTGGCGGCGGAAGCCACCGAACGGATCGCCGCCGCCGGCTGCGCCCTCGAAGCCCTGGAATTTCGGCTTGCCGTCGGCGTCGATCTCGCCGCGGTCGAAGGCCGCACGGTTCTTCTCGTCGCCGACGACCTCATAGGCCTGATTGGCGGCGGCAAAACGGTCCTTGGCCTTGGGATCATTCGGATTCTGGTCCGGATGATACTTTTTGGCGAGCTTGCGGTAGGCCGATTTTATGTCCTTGGCCGATGCGTTCTTGGCAACGCCCAGCACCTCATAGGGGTCGCGCATGCGTCCTGCCCTGGAAAATGAGTTAAATCCACGTTGGCCCTTATATGCGCTCCCATAGGAAGAAATTCCAGTGGCGCGCAGGCTTATCGAGGCTGAAATTGCGGCGCCCGCAAACCCTGGAAAATCAGAGCGGTTTGAAGTCCTGCATGTGCCAGCCGCCGGCCGCGGCGATGCACAATTGGCCCTTGAACAAAGTGACGCCGTCGAAGCTTTCGCGCGAGGCGGTAAAGCTGCGGCAGTCTTGGCCGTTGTCCTGCACTTCGGCGAGTTCGGTGATGGAGCCGCGCGAGCCGGTGTCGGCATTCGCCCACGGCACGGCCTGGCCGCGAAGCTCCTCGATGTCGGCCGAAGACACCGCATTGCCGATCGTGGTCTGGTCGGAAGCGCTGTCGGCGTCCGTCGATGTCACCCTGGCCGGCGCGCTTGAGGTGACGATGGAACGATCGACCTCGGCCTTTTCCAGGCTGAAGCCGCCGGCGCCGCAGGCGGCAAGCGGCAGTGCGATAATCACGATCACGGCTTTCGAACTGGCCGAAGCGATAACGCTCCATTGCCCGCTGTCAAAAGCTTGCGCGATACGCGACAATCGGCAACCTCCTGAAGCTCGATACAATTTGAGAAAAACTATGAGTGACACTGAGTTAACAAGTAGTGACTTTACCGAAGCCGCCGAGCCGTTCCGGCTCTTTGCCGAGTGGCTGGAGGACGCCAAGAAAAGCGAAATCAACGACGCCAACGGCGTAGCACTTGCAACCGTCGATGCCGACGGCATGCCGGATGTGCGGATGGTGCTGCTCAAGGGTTTCGATGAAAGCGGCTTTGTCTTCTACACGAATTTCGAGAGCGCCAAGGGCCGCGAGATTCTTGGCAGCATGAAGGCGGCGATGTGCTTCCACTGGAAATCGCTGCGCCGCCAGGTGCGCATACGCGGTCCGGTGGAGATCGTCAGCGACGCTGAAGCCGACGCCTATTACGCGACGCGGCCGCGCGGCAGCCGGATCGGCGCATGGGCTTCGAAACAGTCGCGGCCGCTGGAAAGCCGCTTTGCCCTGGAGAAGGCGGTGGCCGAATACACGGCGCGCTACCCTATCGGCGAAATCCCGCGGCCAAAGCACTGGTCGGGCTTCCGCATCGTGCCGCAGGCGATCGAGTTCTGGCACGACCGGCCATTCCGGCTGCACGATCGGCTGGTCTTTTCGCGCAACGCCGAAGGCGGCTGGGACAAGACACGGCTTTATCCCTGAGGATAAGTTCAGGCCTTCTTGCGCGTCATGAAGGCCGTCAACGCGGCGCGCGCTTCGTCGGACTTCAGCCGCTCGGAGAAACGCTCGCTCTCCACCTTGATGCGGGCGACAAGCTCGTCGCGCGGGGCGCGCATCAGGTCACGAGCGATCTTCAGCGCCTGCGGCGGCTTGGCGGCGATCGCGCCGGCCGCGGCGAGTGCCGCGGCTTCTAGCCCGTCCTCCTCGACCACCTCATAGATCAGGCCGGCGGCCTTGGCGCGTTCGGCGGAAAAACCTTCGCCCAGCCCAAGCAGCGCAAAGGCGCCCTGCCTGCCGAGGATGAGCGGCGCCAGCAGGCTGGAGCCCGCCTCCGGCACCAGGCCGAGGTCGACGAAGGGTGTGCGGAACACCGTGCGCGGCGTGGCGAAAGTCAGGTCGCAATGCAAATTGAGCGTGGTGCCGATGCCGACCGCAATGCCGTCGACGCCGGAGACCATCGGCTTCTCCGTTTTGGCCAGCGCCATCAGGAAGTCCCAGACCTCGTTGCCGCCCTCACCGCCGGTGGCGATGACCAGGAAATCGGCGAGATCGTTGCCAGAAGAGAAGGCGCCAGAAACACCGAGGAAGATATGGACGCGAACCGCCGGGTCGGCATCGCCATCGGCCAGCGCCTTGGACATTGTCGCGTACATGGCGCGCGTCAGTGCGTTCTTCTTGTCGGGACGGTTCATGCGGATGATCTGGATGGCGCCCTGGCGCTCGACGAGAATATGGTCTGTCACGGTCATTCTTCCCTGGTGAGCGCTGTGGTATTCAGGCCGTTATCAGCGCCTTGCCGGCGGTAGCGAGGCTCTCGGCGCCATCGATGACGCGTTCCTTCAAGGCGCTGACTTCGCCGAGCAGGTTTTCGGCGAAAAAGCGGCAAAGGGCGATGCGGCTCTGCTGGGCAAGTCCGCCACGCGCCAGATAAGCGCCGCCGGCAGCAAGCGAGATCAGCCTGAGATAGGGGGTCGCACCGGCTTGCGCTTCGTCCAGACGGCCGTCGGCCAGCAGCTTCTGCAGGAAGCGCGTCGCCTCGGTGAGATCGTCGAACGCCTGGTCAAGCGCTTCGGCGGTGCGGCCGAAGCCCTGCAGGTTCGAGGTCCGCACCTCGTAGGCGATGGCCTTCAGTTCGGCGATATAGCCATGCACATGCTCGCCGCCGCCAAGCGGCAATTTGCGGGCTACAAGGTCGATCGCCTGGATGCCGTTGGTGCCTTCATAGATCGGCGCAATGCGGGAGTCGCGATAGAGCGCGGCCGCGCCCGTCTCCTCGATGAAGCCCATACCGCCGTGGACCTGGACGCCGAGCGATGCGACATCGACGCCGATATCGGTGGAAAAGGCCTTGGCCAGCGGCGTCAGCAGATTGGCGCGATCGCGCCAATGCGCGGCCTCCTCGCCTGTCGACACACGCGCAAAGTCGATGGCATAGGCGCAGGAATACGAGATGGCGCGGGCGATCTGGGTCAAAGCCTTCATGGTCAAGAGATTGCGCTGCACGTCGGGGTGATGGACGATCGGCGCCATCCCGGCGCCTGAAAAGTCCGATGCCTTGCCCTGGCGGCGCTCATTGGCATAGGCGATCGCCTTCTGCGTCGCGGCTTCGGCCACTGCCACGCCCTGCATGCCGACGCAAAGCCTCGCGTTGTTCATCATGGTGAACATGCAGGCGAGCCCCTTGTTCTCCTCGCCGATCAGCCAACCGACGGCGCCGGGCGCAGCACCCTGGAACCCGTCGCCATAGATCATGGTGCAAGTCGGCGAGGCATGGATGCCGAGCTTGTGCTCGAGGCCGGAACAGAAGACGTCGTTGCGGGCACCGAGCGAGCCGTCATCATTGACCAGGAATTTCGGCACCAAAAACAGCGAGATGCCGCGCGTGCCGGCCGGTGCGTCGGGCAGCCGCGCCAGCACCAGATGGATGATGTTGTCGGTGAAATCATGCTCGCCATAGGTGATGAAGATCTTCTGGCCGAAGATGCGGTAGGTGCCGTCGCCGGCAGGCTCGGCGCGACTGCGCAAGGCGGCGAGATCGGAACCGGCCTGCGGCTCGGTCAGGTTCATCGTCCCCATCCACTCGCCGGAGACGAGCTTTGCCAGATACTTTGCCTTCAGCGCTTCGGAGGCATGCTTGTCCAGCGCCTCGGCGGCGCCCATGGTCAGCGTCGGGCCGATGCCGAAGGCCATGGCGGCGGAGTTCCACATTTCGAGCGCGGCAACGCCGAGCATGGTCGGCAGGCCCTGGCCACCGAATTCTTCCGGTCCGGACAGCGCGTTCCAGCCACCGCCGATCCAGCTGCGGTAAAGCGCCCTCCAGCCGGGCGGCATGGTCACGGCTGCATCCTTCAGCACCGCGCCGTGCTCGTCGCCGATCTTGTAGAGCGGCGCCACTTCCTCGCTGGCGAAGCGGCCGGCCTCGGCCAGGATGGCGTCGACAAGGTCTTCGCCGAGGTCGCCGAACGCGCCGCTGTCGAGCGCCGGTTTGAGCCCGGCGACATGCTTGAGCGTGAACGAAATGTCGTCGACCGGGGCCTTGTACATGCCGCTTTCTCCTCCGCTGCTCCGACTGCTCGATCCTAGGACCCGGGCCGATGCAAAACCATCCGCCTCTGGGCGGCCTCCGACCTTCTTTTTACGTAAACGTCAAACTTTGTCACGCGGATTTTCATCGAACTTCGTCGTCCACAGGTGGAGCGGGAGCGTAGCGGATGCCGAGTACCATGTCGCGACCTCGCGCCAGGGGCGCAACGGTGCAGAATTCCGCGCCGTGGCAACGCTTCGAAGTCGCGGAATGCATACTATGGTCCGCGCCGCGTCGCTTCGCTCCTTGCTTCGCCATAGAATGACGAAATCGCGAGAGCGACAGGACTCCTGCCCGAAAGCACTTCCTTAACCATACCGGTCCACCATCGGTGTTTGGTCAGCGGGGATCCCCTGTTTGAAAACGCCGGCGCATCTTCTTCGCCGCTCAGCGATCGCTCTCGCGGCGATGATGGCGCTGACGTCAGCGGCTACAGCCTCGGACTTTTCCGAGCCTTGGCGGGATGGCGACCGCGCGCTGGTGGTCGACGCCTATGAATACAATTCCATCGACTGGGCGCAGCTTGCCACCGACAAGCGCATTGTCGGCTTCATCAACAAGGCCTCCGACGGGCTGCCGCCGCCCTATTTCTGCTACGGCGACGAGCCTACGGTCAAACTCTGCAAGACATTGTGGAAACGCTTTGCGGTGACGCGCGAGCTGTTTCAGACGCGCAAGGTGGTGGCCAAGGCGCTCGGCCTGAAATGGGGCGCCTATCATCTTGCCCGCCCCGGCAATCCGCTCGAGCAGGCCAACAGTTTCATCGATTTCGCCGAGCCAGCCCCTGACGATCTGCTCGCCCTCGATCTCGAAGGCAACGACCCCTCGCAATGGATGTCGCTCGAGGATGCCGAGGAATTCGTGCGCCAGGTGCACCGGCGGCTCGGCCGTTTCCCGATCCTCTACACCAACGGCAAGACCGCCCAGTACATCGCCGACAACCGCTACCAATACCGTCTGCTGTCGCGGCTGCCGCTCTGGTATGCGCGCTACAAGCCCGACATCGACGTGCATTTTCCGATGGGCAACTGGCAGGGCTATGCGCTGTGGCAGTTCTCGGCGCAGGCCAATTGCGGGCGCCTGCGCTGCCCCTACCGGGTCCCCGGCACGCCCAACGACATCGACGTCAACGTCGCGCCGATGGTCGCGGCGGCACTGCGCCAGCAATGGCCCTTCGGCGGCCTGATCGACGTGCCGCCCGACTACCTCGCCTCGATCCCGGTGCCGGTGTCGCGCGCGGCCGGGCTCGCCGGAAAAGTCACCATCACCTATGCCGATGTGGCGACGCCACCGACGGTCGAGGAGATGGTGGCGGTGCTCGGCGCGCGCTGGCAGACATTCCGCGCCGCCTTCCGCATGCCGGTGGTCAAGACGGTGCCGCGCCGCGCGCGCTTCGGCATTGCCGAGTATGTCGCCTGGAAGCGGACTGCGTATCGTTCGGAGGCTCGGCTCGAGGCCGCCTTCTCGCAGGCCGCCGACCCGGTCAGCACCGCTTCGACGGAACTCGTTCGCGAGCGCTGAGGCTCAGGTGGCGCTGGCTTTCTCCCGCGCCACCGCCTGCCAGCCTATGTCGCGGCGGCAGAAGCCTTGCGGCCAGTCGATGCGGTCGAGCGCGGCGTAGGCGCGGCTCTGCGCTTCGCCGACCGTCTTGCCTGACGCGGTGACGTTGAGCACGCGGCCGCCATTGGCGACCAGCGCGCCGCCATTGATGGCGGTGCCGGCGTGGAAAATCTCAACACCATCGCCGGCCGCCTCTTCCAGCCCACGGATGACCGAGCCTTTTTCCGGCGTCCCGGGATAGCCCTGTGCCGCCATCACCACGGTCAGCGCGGCATCGTCGCGCCAGCGGATCGAACTGTGCGCCAACTGGCCGTCGACGGCGGCGTTGAGCAGCACCAGCAGATCGTCCTTCAGCCGCATCATCAGCACCTGGCATTCGGGATCGCCGAAGCGGGTGTTGTATTCGATCAGCTTCGGCCCTTTGTCCGTGATCATCAGCCCGGCGAAGAGAATGCCGGCGAACGGCGCGCCAAGCTCGGCCATGCCGCGCATGGTCGGCTCGACGATCTCGCGCATGGTGCGCTCGACCATTTCGGGGCTCATCACCGGCGCCGGCGAATAGGCGCCCATGCCGCCGGTGTTGGGGCCGGTGTCGCCGTCGCCGACGCGCTTGTGGTCCTGCGCGGTGCCGAAGGGCAGTGCCGTGGTGCCGTCGCACAAGCAGAAGAAACTCGCCTCCTCGCCGGTCATGAATTCCTCGACCACGACCTCGGCACCGGCGTCGCCAAAGGCGCCGTCGAAACAAGCATCGAGGGCGGCACGCGCCTCGTCCAGCGTCATGGCGATGGTGACGCCCTTGCCGGCGGCAAGCCCGTCGGCCTTGATGACGATCGGCGCGCCGACCTTTTCGACATAGGCTTTCGCCGAGGTAAGATCGGTGAAGCGGCCATAGGCGGCGGTCGGGATGCCGTATTTGGCGCAAAGGTCCTTGGTAAAACCTTTCGAGCCTTCGAGCCGCGCTGCCCGCTTCGACGGGCCGAAGACGCGGATGCCCTGCTCACGCAGATCGTCGGCAATGCCGGCGACCAGCGGGCCTTCCGGCCCGACGACGACGAGGTCGATCGCGTTGTCCTTGCAGAAGCTGGCAACAGCGGCATGGTCGGCGATGTCGAGCTTGACCAGTTCGGCCTCGTGGGTGATGCCCGGATTGCCGGGCGCGGCATAGAGCCTGGTCAAAAGCGGCGAGGCCGCGATCTTCCAGGCCAGGGCATGTTCACGGCCGCCGGAGCCGATCAACAAAACGCGCATGCCGATGTCCCTTGTCATTTCACGACAGGGACTGCGCTATTGCCCCGGGCGGCGCGGGTCAAGAGTTTTACCTTGCGCCATACCGGTTGCGCACGGGAACGTCGCGCCGAGAGCACGGCGTCCCCGGCCGGTATCAGCTCTGGAAGACGACCGGGAACCAGTCCTCGCGCAGTTTCTGGCCGGGCTTCATGTCATGGCCGGGATAGGGCGGCGAGGTACGGCCGGGGCGCTCGACATAGCGCGCATCGTCGCCGACCCAGCGCAGCGACAGCGCCCGGCGACGCGCCGCGGTCGGATTGCCGCGCGCACCATGCGCGGTGCGGAAGTCGAACAAGATGGCGTCCCCCGGTTCCATCTCCCATTCGAGCACCTTCAGCGACGGGTCCTTGTCTGGATCCGGCACGGGCAGATAGTCGCCCTCGCCGGCATAGAAATTGCTGTCATCTAGCCAGCGCACCGGCAGGATCATCTTGTCCCATTTGTGCGAGCCGGCGATCAGCCGCAGCGTCGCTTCCTTGACCGGATCGATCGGAATCCAGAAGCTGACGGTCTGGGTGCCATCGACGAAGTAATACGGGATGTCCTGGTGCCAAGGCGTCGGCTTTTGCGTGCCCGGTTCCTTGACCAGCACATGGTCGTGGAAGAACTGGGCGCTGCGCGACTGCATCGCCGCTGCCGCGAGTTCCGCGGCCGGGGAATTGCGCACCACGTCGACGAATTCGGGAATGCGCTCCCAATTGCAGTAATCGTCGAAGAAGCTGCCCTTGCCGTTGGCGATGTCGGAAGCCGTGGCGCTGCGGTTTTGCATGTTGCGCTCGATGCCGGCGGCGATGGTGCCGACCCAGTCTTTGAAGGCGCCGCGTATGCAGACCGCGCCGTCGCGCTGGTAATCGGCAATCGCTGGGGCATCGATATGTCTGGCGGCCATCTCATGTCTTCCCTGTTTCGATGACCGACTATCGCAGCCGCCGCACATCGCGTAAAATAATAACTTCTCATCCCTCTTATAGCTTTACCCTATGAACCTGACCCTCACCCAGCTGCGCTACCTCGTCACTGTTGCCCGTCACGGCAGCGTCACCGCGGCCGCGCGGATGCTGAACGTCTCACAGCCGTCGATCTCGGTGGCGATCGACAATGTCGAAGCGACGCTCGGCCAGAAACTGTTCGTGCGCCAGCGCGGCAGCGGCATCGCGCTGACCTCGTTCGGCCGCAGCGCGGTGGCGAAGGCAAAGCAGGTGCTGGCCGAAGCGGACGAACTGGTTGGGCTCGGGACGCGCGACGCCGATGTCGGGGGCGAACTTGTGCTCGGCTGTTTCGAGGATCTGGCGCCCTATTTCGCGCCGGCGCTGATCCGCGCTTTTTCGCAACGCTGCCCGGCGGTCACCGTGGTGGTCCGCGACGAGACCTTCGAGACGCTGGGCCGGCGGCTCGGCAATGCGGCAATCGATCTCGGCCTGACCTACGATCTCGGCCTGCCCTCGCACTTCGCCCGCATCCTGCTGCATGAGCTGCGGCCACACGCGCTTCTGCCGCAAGGCCACGCACTGGCCAGCCAGGCGAGCGTCAGCCTGGCGGAGCTGGCGACCCATCCCTTGATCACCACCGACCAGCCGCATAGCTGGCAGCATATGCTGGACCTGTTCCTCAGCCGCGGCCTGTCGCCGGTCTCGCAATCGACGGCGAGTTCGTTCGAGCTGCAGCGCAGCATGGTCGCCAACGGCTTCGGCGTCGCGGTGAGCTACACCAGGCCTTATGGCGACAGGAGTTATGACGGGCTGCCGCTGGTCTGCAAGCCGCTGTCCGAGCCGCTGCCGATGCAGCGCATCATCTCACCCATGACACAAGGCAAAGGCTGTCGAAGGCGGCGCTGGCCTTCACGGAGGTGGCGAAGGCATAGTTTGCCAGCCACGATGTTTTCACCGCCTGAGCGACAATGCGGCCGCTTGACGGCGCACGCCGCTGCTGCCACTCCAGCACGATGGAAACCATCCAGTCGAAAGCCGCACAGGGCCGCGTCGCCGACGCGCCGAGCGGCCATTGGGTCTACAAGATATTGCCGCGCTGGCTGTGGCCTTACGCGCAGCTTGCGCGCTGGGACCGGCCGATCGGCTGGCAATTGCTGCTGTGGCCCTGCTGGTGGTCGGCAGCGCTTGCGGCCAGCGCCTATCCCCGCCCGGCAGACGCGTTGCTCACATTGCTGCCGTCGCCGTGGTTCCTGTTCCTGTTCTTTGTCGGCGCCGTCGCCATGCGTGGCGCCGGCTGCACCTATAACGACATTGTCGACCAGGACATCGACAACAAGGTCGAGCGCACGCGCTCGCGGCCATTGCCGGCCGGAAAGGTGACGCGCCGCCAAGCCTGGGCGTTCCTGGTCATCCAGGCCTTGCTGGGCCTCGTCGTGCTGCTGCAGTTCAACGACTTCGCCATTCCGCTCGGCATCGTCTCGCTGGTCATCGTTGCCGTCTATCCCTTCATGAAGCGCTTCACCAACTGGCCGCAATTGGTGCTCGGGCTCGCCTTCTCCTGGGGTGCACTGATGGGCTGGGCGGTCGAGTTCGGCGATCTCGATGGCCCGGCCATCATGCTCTATATCGGCTCGATCCTGTGGGTGATCGGCTACGACACCATCTATGCACATCAGGACAAGGAAGACGACGCAATCGTCGGCGTGCGCTCGACGGCGCGGCTGTTCGGCGACAACACCAAGACCTGGCTGGTCGGGCTTTATGGCGGCACGCTGGTCTGCTTCGCCATCGCCTTCGCCTCGGCGCAGGTGCCGGTGGTGGCGCTGGCCGGGCTGATCGCCGCCGGCGCCCATATGGCGCGGCAGATAGCGGTTCTGGATATCGACGATCCCGATCAATGCCTTCGGCTGTTCAAATCGAACAACCAGGTCGGCTGGCTGATCTTCATCGGCCTGATCGGCGGTGCGCTGTGGGTGGCGCTGAAGCCGCTGGTGTAGTCTCCCTTCTCCCGTCACTATACGGGGAGAAGGTGGCGGCAGCCGGATGAGGGGCAGCGCCAATCTTGGAGATGAAATGCACAGCGGCGATATTGCGAGAAATGCCTCGGTCAGCGCCGCCCCTCATCGCCCTGCCGGGCGTTCGTCACTCGAAAAGCCAAGCAATTGGCTTTTCGTCCGCTACGCGGACCGCTCCTCAACCCCCGTATAGTGCCGGGGAGAAGAAGGCTGTCATCGGCGGTTTCGCCAATCGCCGGCCAAGCTACTCCCGCGAAATAATCTCCTGGCCATCGATCACCAGCCTCAGCCCGAGATTGCCGGCCCTGCGGCGGGCGAGGAAGCGCGGGCGGCGCGTGGTCGAGACCCGGCCCTTGCGGCGATCCTTGGCCGGCAGCGCCTTGATGGCGGCGCCGAGCGATTCCTCCAGCGTGCGGGCAATGCCGTCGGATTCGATCAGCAGCATCTGCAGCCGGTAAGCATCGGCCCAGGCGCGCCAGTCGGCGGCGACGTCGTCGAGATCGTCGGCCACCAGCAGCGGCACCGACAGCATCGGGTCGTTGTGCAGGAGTTCGAGGGTTACCGTGACATTGCCTTGCGCATCCTCCATCGCGCGGGCGGCGACGCCGCGAAACGCGTTGGCGGGCAGCGCGATGATCGCCGGCACGCCGCTCATCTCGAGCGTGCGGCGGATGACGGCGCCGCGCTGGTCGATGGTGAAGGTAACGTCGCCATAGTCGTCGCGCGTGGCATAGCTCACCACTTGCGGCAGGCGGAATGGGTCGAGGCGCATGTTGCGCCCGGCCCAGACGGGCTTCAATACACTGTTCATCTGCTGCCTTCCTGTGTTTCTCCTGAGAGCCGCTTTCACGGATCCCACCGGGCCAGTTTTCCCGGCCTCGTTGTGTGAAACATTAGCGCGAGCTTCTGCCGCCCGGCTTAAGAAAGTCAGTTAAATTTTGCTGATCTCAGGCGATGGTTATCGGAATGAGACCAGCCACAAAATGTTGAAAGGATCAGATAACCTTACCGGGATTCATGATGCCGGCCGGGTCGAAGGCCGCCTTCACCCGGCGCATCAGCTCGATCGCCATGGGCGGCGCGGTGGCGATCAGCTCGTCGCGCTTCAACTGGCCGATGCCATGCTCGGCCGAGATCGAACCCTGGAAGGAGCGCACAACATCGTGCACGGCATGGTTCATGGCGTGGTAGAGGCCGAGAAACGCTTCATCGTCACCGCCCTCCGGCCGGGAGATGTTGTAGTGGAGATTGCCATCGCCCATATGACCGAAGCAGACGACGCGCGCCTGCGGACTGACCGAAGCCACTGCACCGGCCGCCTTTTCGATAAACGCCGGGATGGATGCCACCGGCACCGAAATATCATGCTTGATCGAAGCGCCTTCGGGCTTTTGCGAATCCGGCAGCACCTCGCGGAAGTTCCAGAACGCGTCGCCCTGCGCCAGGCTGGCCGCGATCACCGCGTCGCCGACGATGCCTTGCTCGAGGCCTGCCGACAGCACTTCTTCGATCAGCCCCCTGGCGTCCTCGGCCGAACGGCCCGACGACACCTGCATCAACACATACCATGGCCAATCCTGCGCCAGCGGCCGCGTGACGCCCTGCGCATGGCGCAGCGTGAAATCATAAGGACGCTGGCCGATCAGCTCGAAGGCGGTGAGTGCCGCCCCTGCCCGGTCCATCGCCAGGCTGAACAGCGAAAGGGCTGCTTCCGGCGACGACAGGCCGGCGAAGGCGACTTCGCGCCCCTTCGGCTTGGGAAACAGTTTCAGCACCGCAGCGGTGATGATGCCGAGCGTGCCTTCGGCGCCGACGAACAGGTTCTTCAGATCGTAACCGGTGTTGTCCTTCTTCAGTTTGCGCAGATCGTCGAAGACTTCGCCGGTCGGCAGCACGACTTCGACACCAAGGCAGAGTTCGCGCGCATTGCCATAGGCAAGCACGCCGGTGCCGCCGGCATTGGACGAGAGATTGCCGCCGATCTGGCAGGACCCTTGCGCGGCAAGCGACAGCGGAAACAGCCGGTCGGCGGCGTCGGCGGCTTCCTGCAGCGTCTGCAGGATGACGCCGGCCTCGACGGTTACCGTGTTGGAGAAGACGTCGATCTCGCGAATGCGGTTCAGCCGCGACAGCGACAGCACGATCTCGCGGCCGGAGGCATTCGGCACCTGGGCGCCGACCAGCCCGGTGTTGCCGCTTTGCGGCACGACCGGCGTTCCCGTCTCGCTCGCCAGGCGCATGATCCGGCTGATCTCGTCGACGCTGCCGGGACGCAGCACCAAGGCGGTCCTGCCGTGCCATAGGCCGCGCCGCTCGGTCAGATACGGCGCAATATCGGCCTGGTCGCGCAGCGCATATTTGTCGCCGACGATTGCCGCGAAGCGGGCGATGAGAGCGGGATCGAGGTCGAAGGGTGCGTCGTTCATGGGCGCAAACTATGGCGCTCAATCGAGCTTGTCACGGGGGGCAGCGGCACGAAACAGCCGATCGTTGATCGCCTCGCCGAGCCCATCTAACGGGATCGGCTCGACGGCGATCGTCGCCGCACCGCTGCGGTCGAGTTCCTGCAAATACGCGAACAGATTGCTTGCGGCTTCGCGCAAATCGCCTGACGCGGACAGGTTGCGCAAGGCGGCCGCCGCTTGCCAGCCTTCGGCGCGGTCGCCACCAAAGGCCAGCAAGGCCTCGCCTTCAGCCACACTCTGTGCATCGAGCCGCACCGATGCGCGCGGCGCATAATGCGACGCCAGCATGCCGGGCGCCTCGATGCCGGCTGTCGCGCCGCGCTGCAGCTTGATGCCGGTGACGGCCTCGATATCGGCGGCAGCGATGCCGCCTGGCCTCAGCAGCCGCACGCTGTTGCCTTCGACCTTGACGATGGTCGATTCCAGCCCGACCGGGGTGGCGCCGCCATCGACCACCAGCCGGATTTTGGGGCCGAGATCGGCCGCCACGGCTTGCGCCGTCGTGGCGCTGATCTTGCCCGAAGAGTTCGCGCTGGGCGCGGCCAGCGGCCGGCCGAGCCTGGCGATCAGCTCGCCGCCGAACCCCCTCGGCATGCGCAGCGCGATCGTATCGAGCCCGGCGGTGACCAGCGGATGGATGCCGTTGCCGGGTCGGAGCGGCAGCACCAGCGTCAGCGGCCCCGGCCAGAACGCCTCGGCCAGCCGCTTCGAAAGCGGGTCGAAGATCGCAATGCGCTCGGCCATCGCGAGATCGGCGACATGGGCGATCAGCGGGTTGAAGCGCGGCCGGCCCTTGGCTTCGAAAATGCGGGCGACGCCGACGCCATTGGTCGCGTCGCTGGCCAGTCCATAGACGGTCTCCGTCGGGATGGCGACGACGTCGCCGCCCTCAAGCAGCGCCAATGCCTGCTCCATCGCTTCGCCGACGGATAGTATCTCAGCCACTCGCTTCACCTCACAGGCACCGGACCTAAAGCGCGTCGCGCTGAACCGGATTCATGCGACGCGCTTTAGGTCTTTGTTTTGATGCATGTCGTTCTCTCAAAACCGGGGCCACTTTTGAGCGACATGCATTAGAGCGGTTCAGCGGTTCGCTGAAACGCTCTAAGTATTTGTTTTTGCGCAATTCCGGACGGAAAACCGCTACTCACTTTTCCTGGAATTGCTCTAATACGGCAGTGGTTTTCGGGCAAGCCGGCGTTGGCGAATTATCAATGCCTAAAATGCTATGTTTCCCTGCAAGCCGGCATCAATCCACTGGGGTTAGGCTACTTGGGTTAGCGCTGGCGGCTTGTCGGGCAAGGGGACGGTTTCGATGTCGATGCGTGTGCTTGGAGCGCTTGGTTTCACCCTGGCGGCGATGACCGGTGGGGCGCACGCCTCGTCGATCGTCTTTCTCGGCGTCTCGACCTCGACGCCATCAGTCATCAAGGTTGGCGGATCCGAACCGGTCAGGATCGCCTCGTCGCCATCGATCGTCGCGCTCGGCGATGCCCAGCCCGATGTGACTTATGAAAAGGTCGCGGCGATCCCCGAAAAGCCTAGGCACGGCCAGGACCCGATGATCATTCGCGGCGGCATCGTCGGCGGCGCCTTCGCCGCGCCGGCTCCGGCCAGGGCGAGCACTTCAGCGCCGGCAGCGGAGACGACGGCAGAGACCGCACCAGCAGGAACTGCAACGGCATCGAACGGCAAGCCCGAGTCGCAACCGGCAGCGCCGCAGCCGGCAGCAACACCGCAGCAGCCGATCGAGGGCGTCGGCAAAGCCGAGTAGGCCATTCAGCCAAGACAGTCGGCCAAGACAGTCGGCCGATCCATTCCGCTTGACGCCGATCGACGCCCCGGCGCACGATCGGCTTGGCGGCGGCGGCCCCAATTTCGCCAATCGGTTTTGGCATGAGCGCGCCGGGTTGTAGGAGAGCGAGGGGTTATCATGAACATGACGAAATCTTTGATTATTGCCGGCCTGTTGCTGGCGTCACCTATAGGTGTCGGCGGCGCGCAGGCCGGTGACGAGCTAGGGTCCTACGTCGCGCGCATTTCCGATCGCGACCACCATGCCAGCGACGGCTATGAGCTGAGCAGCGCAGCACAGATGGTGCGGCAGGACCGTGCCAACTGGCACAAGTTCCACCGGCGCGATGCCGACGACCAGGGCGATGACTGGTTCCGCAGCAACGATGATCGCGCGTATCTGGAACGCATGCTGAAGCGCGGTGGCGCGATGAGCTCCTCGACACGGAACGCCATCGTCAATGGCGAGCCGCTGATCCAGGTCGACGTCTATTCAGACAGCGTGCATGTCAGCATTTTGGAGGACTGACGGAGTCAGCCTCGGGAGGACTGAAAACAAGACGGGCGGCGTGTGAACGCCGCCCGTGTTTGGGCTTGTCCGTCCCTTAGCTAGCCAGCTATTCTGGAGAAATCAGCCACCTGGTCGGTGGCCGTGCGGATGCGGGCGAGCAATGCCAGACGGTTGGCGCGCACGGCCTGGTCCTCATCATTCACGAGAACACGTTCAAAGAATGAATCAACCGGTTCGCGCAGCACGCTAAGCGCCAGCATGGCGGCGGAAAAGTCTTCGTTTTGAATCGCTTCGCCGGCTTCTCTCTCCGCCTGATTCACCGCTGCAAACAGCGATTTCTCGGCCTCCTCGCGAAACAGCGCCGGCTCAACAGTCTCGGCAACGAGCGTTTTCTTCTTCTCCTCGGCAGCCAGAATGTTGGCCGCCCGCTTGGCGCCGGCGAGCAGGTTCTTGCCGTCCTCGGTGTCGAGGAAGGACCCCAGAGCTTCGACGCGACGCACGATCTGCAGGAGGTCGTCCGAGTGCGGAGTGATCACCGCGTCGATGAGATCATGGCGGGCGCCCTGGTCGCGGAGATAGACCTTCAGGCGATCGTGGAAGAAGGCGAGTAGGTCGCGGTGAGGATTGGCAAAATCAAAGACTGCGCCCTTTATTTCAATGTGATTCCGCGAACCATCTGCCTCAGATTTTGAACCTTCAAATGTCGCAAGATCGAATTGCCTGCGCGCAAACCTGACGGCTTTTTCCAATAGCTCGCGGTCGATCTGTTCGACCCGATCTTCCTCGACTGACTCAATGATGTTGTCGAAGTCAACGCGATAGAAATCGTCAAAAGTCAGGTCGTCGATCAAAGACGCCTGCGGTTGATAGCTAGGTTCTATCACCTGGTAGACAGGTAACTGCAGAAGCCGATACCGAATGCTGTTTTCGACCAAAATTCTCACCACCCCCAGCGCCGCTCTTCGCAGCGCATACGGATCCTTCGAACCTGTCGGCTTTTCATCGATGGCCCAAAAGCCGACCAGCGTATCCAGCTTGTCGGCCAGCGCGACGGCAATCGACACGGGATCGGTCGGCACACGGTCGGATGGGCCCTGCGGTTTGTAGTGTTCCTCGATGGCTGCGGCCACGGACGGATGCTCGCCCTGCAGCAGCGCATATTTGCGACCCATCGCCCCCTGAAGCTCGGGAAACTCGCCCACTGCTTCGGTGGTGAGGTCGGCCTTGGCCAGCACAGCGGCACGCCCGGCGAGCGCGGCAATCTCCCCCCTTGAGGGGGAGATGTCGCCGAAGGCGACAGAGGGGGTCGTCTCGCGTGGCGCGCTGACTCCCTCTTTCTTTGCAAAGCCAGATTGCGTCGCGGCAGCCGAAGCGACCCCCTCTGGCCTGCCGGCCATCTCCCCCTCGAGGGGGGAGATCGACTGCGCCACTGTCGGCGCGATCTCTTGCGCCAGCCGCTTGATCCGCTCTACCCGCTCGCCTTGCGTGCCGAGCTTGGCGTGGAAGGTGACGTTGAGATGGTCGAGGCGGGCCATGCGCTGGTCGAGCGGCTTTTTCAGATCGAGCCCGAACTTTTTTGCCGATGCCTCGAGCTCTCCCAGATCGGGCAGATCGCCCTGGTCGGTCTTCCAGAAATACAGCGCATCCGACAGGCGGGCGCGCACCACCTTGCCGTTGCCGTGCGCGATCTCCTTGCCGCCGTCCTTCGCCTCGATGTTGGCGGTGAGGATGAAGCGGTTGGAAAGGTTTTCGCCGTCGCCTTGCGGACGGGTGACAAAGCATTTCTGGTTGGCACGGATGGTCAGCCGGACCACCTCGGGCGGAATGGCGAGAAAGGCCTCCTCGTATTCGCCCATCAGCACCACCGGCCATTCGACCAGGCCCGACACTTCTTCCAACAACCCTTCGTCCTCGACCAGATCGAGCCCGTTGGCGAAGGCGAGGTTGCGGGCGTCGGCAAGGATGATCTCCTTGCGGCGGTCGCCATCGAGCACGACCTTGGCCGCTTCCAGCTTGGTCACGTAATCGTCGAAGCGGCGCACGGTGATTTCCCCCGGCGCCATGAAACGATGGCCGTAGGTGATATTGCCCGAGCGGATGCCATCGATCTCGAAATCGACCACCACCGGCTCCTCGGTCTCCGGGCCGAAGGTGCACAGAATCGTCTGCAGCGGCCGCACCCAGCGCAGCGAACCGGGCTTGGCTGAAGCCGGCCCCCAGCGCATCGATGTCGGCCAGGGGAAGCCGCGAATGATGGCCGGCACCAGTTCGGCGATGATTTCTTCCGCCGCCCTGCCCGGCTTCGAAATATGGGCGACGTAGAAATCGCCCTTCTTCGGATCGGAATGGACATGCGCCTCGGCAACCGAGGCAAGGCCTGCCTTGCGCAGAAAACCCTGCACCGCCTGTTCCGGCGCCGTCGTCGACGGCCCCTTGATCTCCTCGTGGATGTCCTTCGAGCGCGCGGTCAGGCCCCTGACATCGAGCGCCAGGCGCCGCGGCGTCCAGTATTCGCGCGCGGCGTCATAGGTCAGACCCGCCGCGACCAGACCGTCGGTCAGCATCTTCCTGAGATCGCCCGCCGCCTTGCGCTGCATGCGGGCGGGGATTTCCTCGGAGCGGAGTTCCAGCAACAAATCCGGCATCAGAGTTTCTCCACCCGCATGCCTTCTCCCTGATTGCGCGTCCTCGCGCCTCCGCCGCTGCGGTTGCGCGGCCGGGCGGGGATTTCCTCGGAACGAAGTTCGAGCAAAAGATCAGGCATCAGAGTTTCTCCACCCGCATGCCTTCTTCCTGATTGCGCGTCCTCGCGCCCCCGGCGCTGCGGACGCGCGGCTGGGCGGGGATTTCCTCGGAGCGAAGTTCTAAGAGCAGGTCTGGCATGGTTAAGCTCCCACCCTCCCCTCGATGGGGAGGGTCGGCGCGCAGCGCCGGGGTGGGGTGGCGACCTCTCAGCCGCCGATACCTTCGGCACCATCGCGCAAACGCAGGTGTTTTCGTTCTTCCACCGCCGCATAGATCGTATCGAGCACGGAATCCAGTTCGTTTTTGATTTCATGGTTCCAGAAGCGGATGACTCGATAACCCTGGCTCTCGAACCATTTCGTTCGACGCTCGTCATGGCGCAGCTGGTCATCGAAGCTGTGATGGACACCGTCCACCTCAATGATCAGCTTCAGCCGGTGGGAGGTGAAATCAGGGAAGTAAACGCCTACCGACGCCTGCCTGCGAAAATGAGTGCCTTCTACTGGAATGCGCCACAGATGCCGCCACAGGATGCGTTCCTCGTCGGTCATCGCCGCGCGAAGCCTTTGCGCAGACTGCAGCTTGAATCGACCGAGTTTTGGCATGGAACCTCGCGCTGTCACCCCCACCCGCCGCTTCGCGGCGACCTCCCCCATCAAGGGGGAGGTAAAGGAGCTGCATGACCGACTACAAAACC